>JBLICC010000007.1:0-23921 GCA_047631715.1 Alteromonas naphthalenivorans | reverse complement strand
CCTTAGATTAATTGTAAATCCATTTGATCGAGTAGCTTTTTCTAGAATTGTAAATTGCCCTTCTCGTGGACTAGGCGATGTGTTTCAAGAACAATTTTTGACCGCATGGGATGCAGAACCTCTATTAAATATGACCCAAGTTGGAGAAAAACTTGTTAAAGATAAGATCTTTCCTCCATCAAAAACAGAAAGTTTACAAAGCTTTTTAAGTGTCTATCGAAATTTAACACCTCAATCATCAGCTGCTCAAACATTAGCCGATGTTATTTCTAAAAGTGGCTATTTAGCACATTTAAAAAAGAGCTATGATAAAAATGAATCAACCGAACGACAAGAAAACATTAAAGAACTTTTAAATGCTGCTCACTTTTTTGCAAGTCAAGGTAAAGCAACCGTATCTGCATTTCTTGATGAAGTAACCCTTCTACAAGAAAAAGCCGATCTTGAACAAATAAAAGAAGAAGGCATTATGCTCATGACTATTCATGCAGCAAAAGGTTTAGAATTTAATAATGTTATTATTGCTGGACTCGAAGAAAATTTATTTCCTTCAAGCCGATCTCTTGTTACACAGGAGCAACTCGAAGAAGAGCGACGCTTGTTTTATGTAGGCATTACACGTGCAAAGAATAGATTACTTCTTACACATTCGCGTTACCGTCAAACCTATGGACAAATGGAGCAACAGATTCCATCGCGCTTCTTAGACGAGATTCCTACATCATCATGCAAATCTGCACAAGCACAACAATGGCAACAGTACGAAGTAAATAATTTCTTTACTCAATGGGTAGGATTGCGACAATCAAACTCAGAAGTATTTACATTTTCTCCACGAAAAGAACCTACTCCAAGACCATTACAGTCAACTCAAGTAATGAAACAACCGACTGCATCTAAAGGCAAATTTAAAAAACATCAGACCATTAAACACAAAACATTTGGTGTTGGGATTGTTAAAGACGTGGAACGTAAACAATCAAAAACGTTTGTGACTGCGCATTTTAAAGGTGGTCTTAGAAAAGTAGAAGCGTCATTTTTAGATACTATTTAATATTAATCTTGATCCATAAAACCAAAATATAATACTTTTGTAGCATGGGGTGTATAGAGCCCGAAAGCATAATGGATTACGCATATCGAAAATAATAAACTCAAACAAATGGTTGCAAATACTGGAAAATAATTATGCAGCATGCAAATCAATTTGTTGTTGCTGCGACATGGTATTTTGTTCATCGTAATCCCCTTCTTCCTAACCCTTACGTTTATTCTATAAGTGCTTAGGCTAGCAAAATAAAGAAGAAGATTTCTAGAGTTTTTTTATATTAGTAGTTCAAGAACATAGCTTCTTTTACTTCTACAAGAGTTTTTTGCGTTGTTTCATGTGCAACTTTTGTCCCTGCAAGTAAAATATTCATAACTCCGGATCGGTCTTGCTCAAACATTTTTCGGCGTTCTCTTATTGGTGCAAGAATACCGTTCAACACTTCTAACAAGTAATTTTTTACTACCATGTCACCAAGACCACCCTTTTGGTACTGCGCTTTTAATTCAGCAACTTTTTCTTTATTAGTATCAAAGGCATCAAGATACTCAAACACCGTGTTCCCCTCTACTTTTCCAGGATCTTCCACCCGAATATGATTAGAGTCGGTGTACATACTTTTTACTTTTTTAGAAAGCTCATCCATAGAGCAACCCAAGTAAATACCGTTATTTAACGATTTCGACATTTTTGCCTGTCCATCAAGTCCAGATAAACGCGCAACTTTAGGAACCAAAGCTTTTGCCTCAACCAAAACATCTTGCTTATAAATTCTATTAAAAGAACGAACTACTTCATTGGTTTGTTCAATCATAGGTAACTGATCTTCTCCTACAGGCACCAGGTTCGCTTTAAAAGCCGTAATATCTGCAACCTGACTAATAGGATAGGTAAAAAACCCGACTGGTAAGCTTTTTTCCATATTCTTCTGCTTAATTTCTGCCTTAACCGTTGGATTACGCTCAAGACGAGCTACCGTAACTAGATTCATATAATACTGTGTAAGCTCAGGAAGTGCTGGCAACATTGATTGGAGTAAAAAAGTTGTCTTAGTCGGATCGATTCCTACTGCAAGATAATCACACATAACCTCAAATACATTTTCTCTGATTTTTTCAGGATGCTCAAAATTATCGGTCAAAGCCTGAATATCAGCAATCATTACATATTGAGTACAAGAGCCCTGGAGCTTAACTCGATTAAGTAAAGACCCCACAAAATGACCTAAATGCAACTTTCCCGTGGGGCGATCACCCGTTAAAATAATATCTTTTTTATCCATATCACAGCCTCTTTTTATAGATTTAAGCTCAAAACAGTATAACATAATTATTCATATAAACTTACTATAGGTCAAAAAGTGCCTACCCATTGACTATTTTTGCCCTATAGTCTATTCTTATAGACATATTACTTGAGAATGGAGTCGGTCCTAAAATATACTCTTTTTACAACATATTTTTCATTATGAAAATATGTGTTCGGGACTCGCTTGCTACTCAATATGAGTGTCTTGTTATTACGTAAAAATATTATATTGTTAGGAACTGCATGTCAGATAAAAAATGCGATGATTCAAAAAAAACGTTTGATCAATTAGGTCTTTCGGAATCAACTCTTGCTGCTATTAAGAAAAAAGGATTTGAATATCCTACTCCCATTCAAGCACTTACTATTCCAACCTTGCTTGAAGATAAAAAAGATATTATTGGTCAAGCACAAACAGGAACTGGTAAAACAGCAGCTTTTGGTTTGCCACTAATTGATAAACTTTCAACAACAGCTTCTGGTGTACAAGCGCTTATTTTAGCCCCTACACGAGAACTAGCGATCCAAATTGCAGAAGAAATTGAATCTCTTACAGGTTCTAAAAAACTTAACATCCTCCCTGTTTATGGTGGACAATCAATCGTAGTACAATTACAACGTTTGCGTAAGCAAGTTGATATCGTAGTTGGAACACCTGGTCGTGTTATGGATCACATCGAACGAAAAACTCTTAAACTTAATGATATCTCACACGTAATTCTTGATGAAGCAGACGAAATGCTTAACATGGGATTTGCACAAGATGTTAAATCAATTTTAGAATATACTCCTAAAACTAAGCGTGTAGTACTTTTCTCTGCTACTATGGCTCCTGGAATTCTAAAAATTGCTCAAAAACATATGGGTGATTACGATCTATTAAAAGTTGCAGAATCTCAAATGACTTGTAGTACAGTTGAACAAGTATACTACGAAGTTTCTCCACGCCAACGCTTTAATGCTTTGTGTAGAATTGTTGATCATGAAGAACCATTTTATGGTCTTGTTTTCTGTCGTACCAAACGAGATACAGAAACTGTTGCTCGTAAGCTTTCTGAATTTGGTTACCATTCAGATGCACTTAATGGAGATATGTCTCAAAGTGCTCGAGAAAAAATCTTAGATAGATTCAAGAAACGCCAAATTAGTATTCTTGTTGCAACTGATGTTGCTGCTCGTGGTATTGATGTACAAGATGTTTCTCATGTTGTTAACTATGCATTACCAGAAGAACCAGAAGCTTATGTTCATAGAATTGGACGAACAGGACGTGCTGGTAAAACAGGAACAGCAATCTCATTCGCTTCAGGCGGAGATCGCAGAAAATTACAACAGATTGAGCGTAAAACAAAAGGTATCATTACACGAAAAGAATTACCTACTCCTGAAGCTATCATTGCTCATAAAAAAGATTCAATGCTTGCAGAAATTCAAGTAAGTTTAGAAAAAAAACCTCAAGAATATTATGTTGGTATTGCTCAAGACTTACTAAAAAACAAAGATGCAGAATCTATTATCGCTCTTCTTTTAAAACGTACATTCAAGAACAAGCTTGATCCTAAACGTTATACTATAGAAGAAGAAAGACCTCGCAGAGATGATGATGGTGGTGGCAGAGGAAACTACTCTCGATCACGTTCAGGTTCTGGTTCTGGTTCTGGAAGAGGAAGAAGTGGCGGTCGTTCAAATGATCGTAGAAGTTCTGGTTCTAGTGACCGTAGAGATTCTGGTTCTGGAGACCGTAGAGAATCTGGCTCTGGAGAAAGACGCGGAAGTCGTTTTGGTCGTGGTGGCGGCGAAGATAAAAAACGTGGTGAACGCTCTGGTTTCCCTAAAAGACGTCGTTCTGCATAATTAATTTCTAATTATTGCTCCATAAGGCGAAACTACGTTATCCTTGATCCATACATTGTATGGTTTTAAAAAAGGAGAAACTGTATGTTTAATTCGCCTTTCTGGTGGCAATTATATATCTTTCGATGGCAAGATGCTGTAGAAGTATTAGCTTTTTCTGGTGGTGTGTTTTATCTCTCCACTTGGCTTAGAAAAGATACTTCTACTCCTTTGCTTGGTATTTTTTATGGTTATTGCACCTTTTTTCTAGCAACCTATTATTTTCAATTACTTACACTCAGTACAGCACTTCTTACTTTTGCACCTATTACTATTGCAGTCTGTCTTATGCTGCATCAATCTACTCTACAAAAAAACTTTATTGCTCTCCATGCAATTGCTCCAAAAAAAACTACTTCTAATTGGGTAGACTTGCTCATGCGTTCATCGCTCGTAGCTCTTGGAGAAAATAAACCAGTCACTGTACTTATCGAAAAAACACAAGCTCTTGATACCTTACTTTCTTCAGACTATCCTTTTGATTGCGTACTTTCTGAGGGGTTGTTTCAAGTTCTTATTGGTAGTTCAGCATTTTGTGCTGATGAAATGCTATGGGTTTCTAATAGCGGAAAATTACGCGCTATTAATAGTCAGTGGAAAAAAAGCTCAGTAGATGAATGGTTAGCACAAGAAGTTAAAGAACAAGAACAATGGTTACAAGATGCACTTTTTTTTACTTCCAAAACCGATGCCATCTTTTTTAAGTTACACCCAAAATCTCGTACTTTTACACTTGTAGCTCAAGGAAAAATTCTTCAACACGCTTCTGCTCACGCAGCATTACGTATGATAAAGAAATATCTTGGTTTAACCGCTCAAGACAAAGGAAACGATTATGCTCATATCCAAAAAACATCTTCTTCTGAACAATCTCTCTCTTAGTATAATATCTCTTCTGTTAGGTTATGCACTCTGGCAAGCAGTCAGCCAACCCTATACTTTAGAAACTGTGTTTCAAGCACCACTTTCTTTCTACAATACAGAACATCTTTCTATACAAGCTCCAGAAACAATGCCTATTCGACTAAGAGGAACTCGTAAAGATTTATATAAAACAATAGCTAATCTTGCAATTCATTATGACGCAACACAATTTTCAGAAGGCACACATACACTTAAAGCAACTCACAAAAATTTATTTTTACCAGACTCCATACTCTTGCTACACTATCTACCCATAGAAATTACCGTTACAAAAACATAAGTTAGGAGCATAATGCAGGCAACACTGTTTGGAACCGATGGCATTAGAACAAGAGTAGGAGAAGAACCTCTTACCCCAAAAAGTCTTATCCAACTGGGAAACGCACTCGGCCATTGGATGGTACAAAATAAAAAACAACACGTTGCTTTTGCAAATGATACACGTATTTCTTGCTCTTTAATTAAATCGGCACTCAAAACGGGTTTATTACAACACAATATACAGGTAACTGACGCATTTGTTTTGCCAACTCCTCTACTCTTTGATGCCGTAATAGGAGGATCTTGTGATGTAGGTATTATGATTACTGCTTCACATAATCAGTATCACGATAATGGTCTTAAAATATTTACTCAACAGGGCAAAACAACCATTGAGCAAGAACAGGAAATTTCTCGATTATTTTATACAACAAAGCCTTTAATTTCTTACGAACATCTTGGTACAGAGTTTCAAGATAAAAATACTGTTGCTCGTTTTTATGAAAAAAAACTATTTTCTATGTTTACCAAAAATTTTCTACATAAAAGTACTCTTGTAATCGACTGTGCCAATGGAGCATTTTCGAATATTGCTCCGCTTATTTTAAAGTCTCTGGGCGCAAAAGTTATTACACTATCCAATAAGCCAACCGGTAAAAACATTAATCTTAATTGTGGATCCCAATATCCTGAAAAACTACAACAGGAAGTTATAAACAATAATGCCGATATTGGCTTTGCTTTTGATGGTGATGGAGATCGCATTATTGGTGTAGATAAAAATGGTACTGTTTTTGATGGTGACCAGATTCTTGCGCTTTTGCTACATAACCCTGTCTATGAAAATCAAACTCAAGTAGTAAGTACAATAATGGCAAATCAAGCACTTGAAACACATCTTAAAATACAAAATAGAATATTAGCGCGCACTGCGGTAGGTGACAAAAACGTAGTCAAATATATGCAAGAACATGATTGTTTAGTAGGTGGAGAACCATCAGGACATATTATTTTACGAGATTTTTCCGATACCTCTAATGGGCTTTTTACAATGCTTAGAATAGTAGAAACACTAATACATAAAAAAACATGGGATGTTAAAACATTTACAAAATATCCACAGGTACTTATTAATGTACCCATAAAACTCAAAAAAGATTTATCACTGAATCCCTATGCAAATATTATCAATAAACATAAAAACCAGTTACTTGATGGAAGATTAGTCGTCCGTTATTCGGGTACAGAGCCACTTTTACGCGTTATGATAGAAGACAAAACAGAAGCACAGGCTCAAGCAGTAGGTGCTTTATTATCTCAGGAGTTAGCAAAAACTCTTGCCAAGGAAGTACAATGAAAACCTCTCTTTTTAGAAAAGCATACAATCTCATTAAATCTTTTTTTGTTAATGGTTTACTCGCATTGCTCCCCATTCTTATTACTGCAAGTTTTTTTTCATTTACTTTTAAACTTATTAAAAGCTGGTTAGCACCTCTACAACAACTTAATATCCCCTACATTAATCTTATTCCGCATGGCGAAATCATCTTAGTTATTTTATTTATATTTTCGGCTGGAATAATTTTACGATCGTTTATCATTCAATCAATTATCGATCTTTTTGAGATGCTTCTTTCTAACGTACCACTGATTGCCCCTGTCTATACTGGCGTTAAACAATTGGTGCAAGCTTTTTCTCCCAGCGACACCGATACCTTTAAAGAAGTAGTTCTCGTAGAATTCCCCCTCAAAGGGACATATAGTATTGGGTTTTTAACAAGCGAGCTTACTCCAGAACTATCCCCAAATAAAAAAGAGCCGTTTTATAATATCTTTATACCAACGACTCCCAATCCTACAACCGGTTATTTTGCTATTATGCCAAAGAAAAACTTCACTGTTGTTGATTTAACCACACAAGAAGCAATGTCATTAATTATCTCTGGTGGCATTATTCAACCAGATAAATTTAAATAAAATTACTTACTTTTGACTTCGACCAGTATTTTTGTAGCCACCTACTCCAACACGTTTTTGTTGTTGTTTACCATAACGATTAATTGACTGTTTAGGTTTTTTAACATGAAAACTTGGTGTTTTTTTCTTGGCAGCTTTTTCTTGCTCTTTTTCAGACAATACTACTAAAGCTGTATCTATTCCCATTTGCTCTAAATCTGGTTGCGGATCTAAAAGATTAGCAACAACATTAGTTCGAGGAGTAGCATTAGTTAATAAAGCAATTTGTGCTATTAAAGCAGCATAATTCCCACTTCTTTCTGTTGCTTTAACCAAAGATGCTGTTGTTAATAATGCAAGTACTAAAAACTTTTTATTTATCATTTTCTGACTTACTCAATTCTACACATACTTTTTTTGCTTGTTCTAACAATAATAGAGATTTTTGTTCTTGTGCTTCAAGTTCACGAGCCTCTCTCTCATCCATTTCTTTATCTTCCATATCTTGTAATGATCTATACAGACTATTACTTCTAGCTACATTTTTTTTACGTTCACGATTAGTAAGTTCACCCTTTTGTCCTGTAGAAAATGTTTCCCCTATTACTGCCAAAGACAATAAAAATAAAAATAATTGCTTGTTCATATAATCCCTAATGATATATAAATAAAAATTGAACTTATAAAATTAATAAAAGTATAAGGTAATAGATATAGGGGAAAAAGCAATGAAACAAGTTTCTTATCGTTAAAACTTAAGCTTAAAAAAAGGGACTCTTCATAGAGCCCCTTAGTAAAATATTTTAAATAGTTACTGTTGTTTTTCTTTTGTATTTTTATATTTAGGTACAAATCGATCTATAGAACCCAATAGATTAATTGCTCTATTCTTGACTACCACAATAACACCAATCCCTACAGCTACCACTCTTTGGCAACAGTCTTTTTTTTGTTCTAAAGGCATAGGAGGTTGGTTTACAACTATTGTTTCGTATGCTGGAATAACTACAGATGCTTTTGGTTCAGTTTGTACTGGAATAAAAGAAACTTTTTTCTGTTTTTCAGAAATAGGCACTTCAACAAACGGTGAGCCTACACCATCTGTTTGACGAGATTGCACAATAGTTTTAATAGTAATATCTTCTAATCTTTTTTCAGTTTCTGTTTGAGTTTCTGCATCTGCAGCATAACATACGGTTGAAAGTAACAAACAAACTGATACTAATTTCATATACTACTCCTATAAATAATAAACTAAATCAATCTTCTTTTTTAGACTCTTCTTCTACGCCGCCACCTAATGTATCTCCAAAAGAACTAAGGGAACGCTCAACAGGTCTTATTATCCATACCTTTGCTGCTACTACAAGTCGATCATAACAAGTCTCTTCATCTAAATCAGACATTGGTATTCCACGTGCAGCATTTGTTACTGCTTGGCTTCGAAGTTTTTCATCCTGCATACGAGCAGGATCTATTGATACGCCACCAATAGAACAGAAAACAAGATCTTGCCTATTGCAGTTAGATTGCTCTTTTTGTTCATTAAATATTGTATTAAATTGTGCGCTTTGTTCGTCATCGCTACTTTCTGCTGCATAACATGCTGTTGAAAGTAATAAACCAATAGATAAAAGTTTTAATAGTTGCTTCATAGATTACCCCTTAAAATTGCTTAGAGAAAAAATTATTAAAAAATACTTCTAAAAACAGATCCGATGAACCGTTTTTAATATTAAAGTCCGCAGTGTACAAAAAATCGTGCGCATTTTGAAGCTCTGACTCAGAAACATTTTTCCAATCTCGCTGTAAAAAAGAGAAAGGTAGTCTATAAGCCATTTGCTTTGCTTCAGCTAATTTGTTTTGTTTACGTAGACTTAATGCATAGTGCGCGCGCCATAATTGCTCAGACCAGAACATTGTCCAAAATACTGGGGCATAATTATCTTTTATCGCATGCCAAGTTCTAAAAAAATGTTGCGGCTTACGAGAAAAAAACCATTGTGTAAGTGTAAAAAGTGATTCATCTGGAACCAAAAGTTTTTCGAACCATTGTTGCATAAACAGATCAGTGTTCTTTCCAAGTACTAATCTATACTGCGCAAGGAGAACTACTGTATCAAGTGACATAGTTTTATAGCTCTCTTTTGTAAGCTCATGTACTTGCTTCCATTGCAAACGATCAAATAAAAATGTAATTAATTGTTCTCGCTCTGCCGGCGATAATGGATCATCAAGATTAATAATTATTTGTTTATCTACACTAGCAGTAATATCTTTGGTAGTAATAAAAGAAAAAAGTGTATGCGGGCCAGTATAGGTTGCTAAAAAAGGCAGCATTTTTTTCTTGGTAGAGGCATCTAAACCCGAAATATTACCACACCAAATAATATCTTGTTGGCCCAAAAATGTTGTACTCAACTGTGCTTGCAAAGATACAAAATCAGTATCTAAAAATGAGATTGTTTTAGGAGCAGGAGTATATTTTTTTCTTAATCGATCGAGAAGAGTAGCAAAAAAAAGAACCGGGTACTCTTTTGCTGTAAAAAGAATAAGCGGCTTTTTCTGAAGTTCTGAGTTAGTACAAAATTGTAAAAACGTGCGCATTTTCATGATGATTTTATTTTATCGTTGTTTTTGAAGATCACCTATAGTAACTGACAAATGTTTGGAAGAAGATTGACATGATAGCTCAACTTCGTCAACTTGAGACAAAACTTCTCTAATACCTTTTTGAGCAAGTTTACGCATATCATCAACTAATGACCAATCGAATGGTACGCTTTCTGTTGCACCTTGCATCTCAACAACTTTACCCGAACCCGTCATAACAAAATTAAAATCAGCGTCAATGGAACGATCTTCTTCGTAGTTAATATCAAGCAATACTTGATTGCCAGAAAGCCCTACCGATAAAGCTCCAAGCGTATCGATTAAAAAGTTATCAGAAATTTTTGAATCAAGCTTCCATTTATCAATAGCTTGACGCAATGCACAATATGCACCAGTAATAGCAGCAGTACGAGTACCACCATCAGCTTGAATAACATCACAATCAATATAGATAGTACGTTCACCTAAAACTTTAAGGTCAATAACAGAACGTAATGAACGCCCAATAAGACGAGAAATCTCTATCGACCTTCCATTGCGACGCATAGTAGAAGCTTCGCGCTGGGTTCGACTTTGAGTAGCCGCAGGCAACATAGTGTATTCAGCAGTAAGCCATCCTGCACCCTTACCACGTAGAAAATGAGGAACTCCATCCTGCATCATAACAGTACAGAGCACCTTAGTATTTCCAAGTGAGAATAAAACTGAACCATGAGCGTTACCACAGATACCGTAGGTAACAGAAATTGGGCGCACCTGATCTGGTAAACGCCCATCAATTCTTTTCAATACTTACCCTTGAACAAAGCGTAATCGAACACGATCAAGTTCTTTGTCATATTCAACAACTTCTACTTTAATAGAAGAGTTAGTAGGGTAATGTTGCTCTAAGTCACGTTGCTCTTCACGAGGAATAGCAGAAACATGCACAAGGCCATCTTTACCTGGGACAAGTTCTACAAAAATTCCAAAATCAGCAATACGTCTTACAACACCATCAAAAACCATACCTTTTTCGATCTGACCAGCGAGTGTTTTAACCCACAAAACAGCTCGTTCCATACCTTGACCAGGTTGACCAAAAATTTTGACCATACCATCGTCTTCGATATCAATAGAAGTCGCAGTTTTGTCGATAATATCTCGAATAACTTTACCACCGCTACCAATAACAGCACCAATCTTATTAGAGTCAATCTTGAAAGAAGCAACTTGAGGAACAAGATCAGACATATTTTCATTTGGTTTTGACATAACTTTTTTCATCTCACCAATAATGTGAAGACGAGCAGTTTTTGCTTGTGCCAATGATTTTTCAAATATTTCACGTGGTAAACCACCTTTGTATTTAATGTCCATCTGAATCGCAGTAATACCACTTTCGGTACCCGCAACTTTAAAGTCCATTAAACCAAAAGCATCTTCAAATCCAGTGATATCTGTTAAAACCTTAAAGTCACTCTTGTCACTCTTAAGAAGACCCATAGCAACACCACCAACCATATCTTTGATTGGAACGCCACCGTTCAAGAATGCCATAGTAGAACTACATACTGTTGCCATAGAACTTGACCCATCAGATTCTAAAATATCTGATACTACACGAATTGTGTATGGGAAAGAGTCTTTATCTGGCAAAATGTAACGGAATGCAGAAGCAGCTAAATGACCATGACCAACTTCACGTCTTGAAGGCGGTCTTAATGGTCTCACTTCTCCTACAGAAAATGGAGGGAAATTGTAGTGCAACATGAATGAACCGTCCACTTCTCCACCCATAATATCTTCTATTTTTTGCTCATCTTGCCCACTACCAAGTGTTAATGTTGCAAGACTTTGTGTACTACCACGAGTAAACACAGCAGAACCATGCGTAAATGGTAATAAACCAACTTTTGTTTCGATAGAACGAACTTGATCAAAAGAACGACCATCAACACGTTTTGATTGTTCACAAATAACAGCAGTCAAACGCTCTTTAAGTTGAGCATCAAGAATATAATCAATAATAGGCTTTGAATCAGCATCAGTTGTTAATTCTTGCTCAAATTGAGTTGCAAAATCTTCTTTAATTTTTTTGATAGCTTCTTTACGTTCAGCTTTTTGTTTATCAAAAATAGTTTGCAAGCGATCGCTTGTTAAGAAATCACGAGAACGTTTTTCCCAAGAATCCCAATCGATAGTAAGAGAAGAACCTTCTTTTACTGGATTATATTCTTTAACAATTTCTTCTTGCCATTCAACTTGTTCTTTAAGAGAATCATGTGCCAAGAAAAGTGCTTCTATGAATTCTTCTTCAGTAATTTCA
This sequence comes from Alteromonas naphthalenivorans, assembly GCA_047631715.1. Classification (GTDB taxonomy): domain Bacteria; phylum Babelota; class Babeliae; order Babelales; family CAIQNR01; genus CBFHTA01. The sequence continues at coordinate 11,610 of JBLICC010000007.1, read as the reverse complement.
TTGGTTGCACCTTCTACCATGCAAATACCATCTTTGGTACCAACAACTGTAATTTTTACATCAGATTCAGAAAGTTGTTCATAGTTTGGATTAATAACCCATTTATCATCAATACGGCCTATTTCAGCAATACCAACTGGACCTATAAATGGAACTTTTGAAACACTTAACGCAGTAGAAACAGCAAGTGCTGCTAATGCATGCGGTGCATGTTTTTTGTCTACAGAATAAACAGTAACGTTTACCTGAAGCTGATTAAAATAATCTTTAGGAAAGAGAGGACGAATAGCACGATCAATAATACGTGATGTCAAAACTTCTCTATCTGTAGACTTACCTTCTCTTTTGAAAAATCCACCTGGAATTTTTCCTGCTGATGCAAAAGGTTCTCTGTAATCAACCATCAAAGGGAAAAACCCTGGAAAATCTTTAGCAGGAGCCGATACAACAGTTGCCAAAAGAACAGTTCCACCTTGTTGAAGTAAAGCTGATCCGTCAGCTTGACGAGCAAGCTCATTCACTTTAAGTGTTATATTCTGTTTTGGCATCTCAAACGTATTTTTGGACATACACGTCTCTCTATAATTATAAATTTAAAACATCCCTATTACTTCTTGAGCCCAACAGCTGCAAGCACTTTTTTATACATTTCAATATCAGTACGTTTTAAATACTTTAAAAATCTTTTACGTGTTGCAACTTTCTTTAAAACACTACGATAAGAACTATGATCTTTCTTGTTCGCTTTTGTGTGTTGTGACAAACGAGAAATGTCGTTAGTCAAATTAACTATTTGCACCTGTGCAGAACCGGTGTCTTTATCATGCTTTTTAATATCGTTCATAATCACTCTTACGATTGGTTCAACTATCATTATATTCTATTTTATACTTTGGCTAAATTTGGTAGGCACGAGCGGGATCGAACCGCTGGCCCCTGCTACGTCAAAGCAATGCTCTACCACTGAGCTACGCGCCTGACAACCATTATACTTAATCATAAGTATATCACTATTTTACCCCTTTGGCACGCATTTCATCTTGTCGAACCTTCTGTTCTTCTACCTGAGCTTGACGTTCAAGATCTGACAAATCATCACCCAAGTATTTTTTTCTAAAAGATGGAATACCTGTACCAGCAGGAATAAGCTTACCAATTACAAGATTTTCTTTTAATCCGTAAAGATAATCTATTTTTCCTGAAATTGCAGCTTCTGTTAAAATTCGTGTTGTTTCTTGAAAGGCTGCTGCAGAGATTAAACTCTCTGTAGACAACGAGGCAATCGTAATACCCATAAATACCGGTACCGCTTTAGCGACTTTTTTACCTTGTTCTTTAAGCATTTCATTAATTGTTTGGAAATGAATACGATCAACTTTATCACCAACTAAGAAATCAGCGTCTCCAGCATCAGTTACCTGAATTTTACGCATCATTTGCTTAACAACAACTTCAATATGCGTATCACTGATATCAATACCCTGTAATCGATAAATTTCTTGAATATGATCAACAATATATCGTTGTACTACATCTGGACCAAGAATACGTAAAATATCATGAAGTACTGGTTCCCCAGCAGTTAAATGATCACCAGCTTTTACTTTTTCACCTTCTTGAACATTGATTTGTTTTCCACGAGGGACTAAGTAATCATGTGTAGTTACAGCATCAGTAACTGTTAACTTACGCATACCACGATATAATCCACCAAATGAAACTGTTCCATCAATGTCTGTCAAAATTGTAGCTTCTTTAGGCATACGCGCTTCAAATAATTCCGCAATACGTGGTAAACCACCAACGGTAATATCTTTTGTTTTTGAAACCTCTTGTGGAATTTTTGCAATTATATCACCAGGCTTGATTTCTTGTCCATGTTTTACAGAAAGATATGCACCTGAAGGTAAATAATAATGCGCTTCTTCTTCGCCTAAAGGACTCATAATTGCAATAGCTGGTTGATATTTTTCGTTCTTATGTTCAAGAATTTGAAGCTCTGTCCCTTGACGATCATCAAATTTTTCTTGAAGAGTTACGTTCTTAACAAGATCAACAAACTCTACTTTACCACCTTTTTCAGTTACAATAACATCGGCGTTAACATCCCATTCTACAAGAAGATCACCAACTTTTACTTTTTGACCGTTCGTAACACGCAAAGTAGAACCATACTCTACAATATGTTGCTGTAATTCTCGACCATCTTCAGAACGTAAAGAAATTTCTCCTCTACGACTCAACACAATCTGATCACCATCTCTATTTATTACTGTAGAAATATCACGCAATTCAACCGTAGCATCATGTTTTGATTTCCATAATGGCTGAGCTGCAGAACCACTCGCAGTACCCCCGATATGGAAGGTTCTCATAGTAAGCTGTGTTCCTGGTTCACCAATAGATTGTGCAGCAACAATACCAACCGTTGCACCAATATCAACAATATGACTTCTTGCTAAGTCAAAACCATAACATTGAGCACATACACCACGTTTTGCCTGACACATTAATACAGAACGTACAAGTACCTGAGAAACAGCTGATTTACCAATTTTTTGAACCATGGCACGATCAACAATTTGTCCTTGCTTACAAATAATTTCACCAGTAACCATATCTTTAAGATCTGCAGCCAATGTACGTCCATAGACGCGCTCATTTACTGAATAAATAATATCACCAGATTCTTTTAGATCTAAGATAGTACGATAACCAAGTGTTCCACAGTCTTGAATACTCACCACAACATCTTGAGAAACATCTACAAGACGACGTGTTAAATAACCAGAGTTTGCAGTTTTCAATGCCGTATCAGCCTGACCTTTACGTGCACCATGAGTAGAAATAAAGTACTCAAATACACTCAAACCATCTCTAAAGTTTGTTCTAACCGGTGTTTCAATAATTTCACCTGACGGTTTAGACATCAAACCACGCATACCTACAAGCTGTTTAATTTGCGCTTTAGAACCTTTTGCTCCCGATGCCAAAATCATATAAACAGAATTAAATGGTTGATTTTTACCATCTTTATTTCTGTAAGCAATTTCATCTTGTTCTTCAAAACTAGTGATCATTTGATTAGTAATTTCAGATGTAGCACGGAACCAAGTACTCACGACTTTATTCTTACGCTCACCATTTGTAATAACACCATCTTGATACAGTGCTTCTACTTTATTAATCTCTTTATCACCATCTTTAAGAATCTTATCCATATTGTGTGGCTTTAAAAGCTCTTCAATACCAAAAGATGCACCACTCATTGTAGAATAATAAAATCCATACTTTTTAATTTTATCTAAAAATTCAATTACTTCTTTACGAGGGAATTTTGCGTACACAACTTGAATTAATTTTTTCAAATCATTTTTACGTAATATTTTGTTAATAAGGTCAAAATCTGCACCTTTTGGCAAAATATCAAATAGTAAAACTCGACCAACCGTCGTTTCAACAATGCTGTCTACACCAAAACGTACTTTAATACGCGCATGCAAACTCACTCTTTCACATTGAAAAGCTGTAATTACTTCAGCAACGCTTGAAAATATAATACCTTCACCCTGAACATTACAACGCACTTTTGACATGTAATGCAACCCAAGAATCATATCTTGAGAAGGAACCGTAACTGGTTGACCATTCGAAGGAGAAAGAATATTTTTAGAAGACATAACAAGTTCTACTGATTCTTTAACCGCTTTGTCGCTTAATGGAAGATGAACTGACATAGTATCACCATCGAAATCCGCATTAAATGCAGAACATACCAATGGATGAATTTTAATTGCTTTACCATCTACCAATATCGGCCAAAACGCCTGAATACCTAATCTATGCAATGTTGGAGCACGGTTTAAAAGAACAGGACGTGTTTTAACTACATCCTCAAGAACATCCCATACTTCTGGAACGCTATCTTCTACCATTTTTTTAGCAACACGAAGATTTGGAGCCATTTCTCTTTGAAGAAGGCCACCATAAACGTATGATTTAAAAATTTCAAGAGCCATTTTCTTCGGCAATCCACATTGATCAATCTTAAGTTCTGGATCAACAACAATTACTGAACGTCCAGAATAATCAACACGTTTACCCAATAAGTTTTGACGGAAACGCCCTTGTTTACCTCTAAGCATTTCGCTCAAAGATTTTAGTGGACGTTTATTAGATCCACGTACAGGTTGTCCACGACGACCATTATCAATGAGCGCATCTACAGATTCCTGCAACATACGTTTTTCATTTTTAATAATTACGCCTGGAGCTTCAATTTCTAACAAACGACGAAGACGAATATTACGATTTAATACACGACGATACAATTCGTTTAAATCAGAACTTGCAAAACGACCACCTTCAAGTGCAACCAATGGACGAAGATCTGGTGGCAATACCGGAAGTATCTCCATGATAATCCATTCTGGTCGCAAATTAGCTTGTGCCATACTTGTTAATGTACGTATACGACGAATGAGTTTATGACGAGTTGCAACAGAATTTGTTTTTTTATACGCTTCCTTTAGAAACACAACTTCTTCTTGCAGATTGATAGCTGCAAGTAATTCTTTAATTGCTTCAGCTCCACTTTCTGCCTTAAACATAAGATCTTCTGGATGAGCATCCATATACTGTTCAATTTCAGAACTTGTAAGCAATGTTTTTCGAGGATAAGGAGAATTACCTTGGTTTAAAACTACAACGCTATCAAAATAGATAACACGTTCAAGCTCTTTAACTGGCATATCCAAAATAAGACCAAGATAACTTGGAATTCCCTTGAGATACCAAATATGACATACCGGAGCAACCAATTCAACGTGTCCCATACGTTCACGACGAACACGTGATTGAATTACTTCAACGCCACATTTTTCACAGGTAACACCACGATGTTTCATACGTTTGTATTTACCGCAGTTACATTCCCAATCTTTTTGTGGACCAAAAATACGAGCACAAAACAAACCATCTTTTTCTGGCTTAAGTGTTCGATAGTTAATAGTTTCTATCTTTTTCACTTCACCATAAGAAAGCGATTTCATTTTTTCAGGAGAAGCTAATCCAACACGAAAGGCATTAAATTGAGTAACATTTATATACTCTTTAAAGCGTTCGAGCATTTGATTATTCATTAACTTCCTCCTTGCTCACTTTACAAAGATCCACTTGTACCCCTAAACTTTGCAATTCTTTAATCAAAACGTTGAACGATTCTGGAAGACCAGGCTCAGGAATTTTATCATTCCTTACAATTGCCTCGTATACACGATGTCTTCCTGTTACATCATCAGATTTATATGTTAACATTTCTTGCAACGTATATGCTGCACCATGTGCTTTAAGTGCCCATACTTCCATTTCACCTAAACGCTGTCCACCCATTTGTGCTTTACCACCAAGCGGTTGCTGAGTCACTAATGAATAAGGACCAACAGAACGAGCATGCAATTTATCATCAGCCATATGGTTCAATTTCATCATGTAAATTGTACCTACAGTTACAGGCTGATCAAATAATTGTCCTGTTCGACCATCACGCAATGTGTATGTTGCACTCTCTGGAAGATTTAAATCTTTCAGAATAGGCTTAATATCTTCTTCAAATTTTGGTGCTTCAAAAACTGGAACTTCATATCTAACACCATCTTTTGCTGTTCTTTGAGCAAGCGACTTAAGACCATCTTTACCATAGTTTTTTTCAAAGTCTTTTACAAGGTCAGCACCATAATGATGCGCCAAGAATTTATTAACTTCGTCTTGACCTTTAGTATCAATAATATCTTGTAATTGTTTACCCGCTTCTCGTCCAGCAAAACCAAGAATAGTTTCTAAAATTTGACCAACGTTCATACGAGCAGGTACACCAATCGGATTTAGAACAATATCAACTGCAATTCCATCTTCCATATATGGCATATCTTCTCTAGGAACAATGGTAGAAACAACCCCTTTGTTACCATGTCGACCAGCTATTTTATCACCTACTTTAATAGTACGTTTTTGAGCAATATACACTTTTACCATTTTGATAACACCAGAAGGAAGAGGATCACCCTTTTTTAAGCGATTAATTTTTTCTTCTTTCAAGTTTGCCAAAACATGCAATTGTGTATCAAAAGCTGTAATTACTTGCTTAATAACTTCTGATACTTTTTTATCAGCAACTTTAATGCTCATAACTTTTTTAGTATCAGAGTCTTTACATTTAGCTTTATCAAACACACCCTTACTAAGATATTCTGATCCACCTTTTCCTGCAGGTTTATTGCCATGAGCAACATCTGCAATTTTTCCGGCAATCATTACTTCTAATAATTGTGTATGATGAGCAAAATGTTCTTCTAATTTTTTTACCTCTTTAAAAACTTCTTCTTTATAACGTTTATCTTTTCTGATACCGCTACGAGAAAAAATCTTAACATCGGTAATCATACCTTCTACACCAGGTTGAACACGCAATGACGTATCACGCACTTCTCGAGATTTTTCTCCAAAAATAGCACGTAATAATTTTTCTTCTGGAGAATACTGGATGTCGCCTTTAAGTGTAACTTTACCAACAAGAACATCACCGGGTTTAACACGTGAACCAATCTTAATGATACCGTCTTCATCTAATGCAGAAAGTGCTGACTCACTTGCATTTGGAATATCCCGTGTAATTTCTTCTGGCCCAAGTTTTGTATCTCGCGCATCAGCCATGTATTCATCAATAGTCACTGATGTCATAACATCGTCAGACACAAGACGCTTATTAAGAACAATAGCATCTTCAAAGTTATATCCATGCCAAGGCATAAACGCAACCAAGAGATTTGTACCCAGAGCAAGCTCACCGTGATCCATTGCAGAACCATTAGTTAATACATCTCCTGTATGAACTTTTTGACCCGCTTTTACAATAGGAACATGATGAATCCACGTACTCATACTAGATTTTTGAAATTTCTTTAGATGATATGTATCAATACCACGAGCAGCCCAATCTTCTACAGATCCAAACTCTTTTTCGCTAGAACTAATAATAATTCTATCTCCAGAAACATATTCAACTACACCATCTCGACGAGCAGTAAGAGACACACTTGAAGACTTACCAATCTCACGTTCCATACCTGTACCAACAAGAGGAGACTGTGTTTTAATAAGAGGAACAGCTTGACGTTGCATATTCGCACCCATTAGAGCACGAGAAGCATCATCATGTTCCAAAAATGGAATTAATGCTGTAGAAACAGATACTAATTGTTTAGGAGATAAATCAATATAATCAATGAGCGATGCATCAACAGGCATAAAGTTAGTTTCATGCCGAGCAACAACATGCTTAGCTTCAATTGTATTTTTACCTGTTTTTACTGCATCTGCTTGTGCAATATATTTCCCACTTTCTTGGAAGGCATCCATGAAAACAACATCTTTTTGAATTTTACCGTTCTTTACAGGACGATATGCTGTTTCAATAAATCCAAGATCATTCACCATTGCATATGATGCAAGAGAAGAAATCAAACCAATAGTTTGACCCTCAGGAGTTTCAATAGGACAAATGCGACCGTAATGAGAAGTATGCACGTCACGAATTTCGAACGTTGCACGATCTTTCATAACACCGCCGGGTCCAAGAGCAGAAAGACGACGCTTATGCGCAACCTCTGCCAATGGATTTGTTTGATCCATAAATTGAGACAATTGGCCTGTTCCAAAAAATTCTCTTAATACCGCACTTAATGGTTTTACATTAAGTAAATCTTGTGGCATAAGCGTTCCGTATGCTTCTTGCATTCTAAAACGCTCTCGAACAATACGTTCAATACGTAAGAATCCAAGATATACCTGATTACTTAATAGTTCACCTACAAGACGAACCCGTCTATTACCTAAGTGATCGATATCATCCAATTCACCTTCTGCACGTTCGCGCAAACCAAGTAAATATTTGATAGTTCCAACAATATCTTCACGCGTTAACGCACGAACATCTTCTGGAATTGAAAGACCTAATTTTCTATTAAGACGAATACGACCAACTGAAGTAAGGTCATAAAAACGAGCATTAAAGAACATGTTTTCTAAACGTTCTTTAACTTCTTCTAATGTTGAGTTATCGCCTGGCCACACTTTAGAATGCAATTCTTTAAGTGCTTCATTTTGAGAAGTACACTGATCTTGCAATAATGTTGTTGCCAATGTTGGCTGAAAAACATATCCAGAAGAACTAACAAGTTCAAACGAAAGTTTATCGTAATCAAGAAGTTGTGCATACAACTCATCAATTAACGTTTCACCTTGCTCAGCAAGAACTTCTCCTGTTTCTGGATTGATTAAATCTTGAGCAAATACACGATTGATAAGATTTTCTTTTTCAAGAGAAAGCTTTTTAACACCTAATGATGTAAGCTTTGACAATAAAGTCTTATCAATACGATGACCCAAAAAATCAGCTTCGTGTTTTTCAGGAATCATTCCACGATCAATACGACGACCAATCAAAGAATTATCTACAGAACTATAGCATTTGCCTTTAGCAATATGCATTTTTTCTGATTGATAAAAATGAGATATAATTTCTTCTCTAGGAATACCTAATGCTTGTAAGAACGTAGTAATAAGTATTTTTTTCTTTTTATCAATACGCACATACAAATTATCACTACTATCAAACTCAAAATCCATCCAAGAACCACGCATTGGAATGATACGAGCTAAATAATAAGGACGACCACGAACATCTTTTATTTTTTTACTTTGTGAAAAAACCGCACCAGGAGAACGATGCAACTGACTCACCACAACACGATCAATCCCATTGATTAAAAACGTGCCATCTGTTCCTAGTTGTAAACGATCACCTTTTTCGTGAATATCTGCCATGATTGGCACATCTGCAAAAAAGATATCTTGCTCTTTAATATCACGAACAATACGATCTTTTCCCTCTCCATCCCAACAAATAAGTTGTACTTTAACTTTTAGTGGAAGAGAAAATGTTTGTCCATTCGCACGACATTCATCAACATCCATAGGAAGTTGAATTGTTACACGAGACAAACATGAAAGACATGTTTTATAGCGTGCCGTTTTGGGGGCGGACTTATCAGTAACAAGGCTAGAAGTACCCGACTTTTTAGTAACAGGGCAATACCATGCATAGCGATTTTCTATGCCGGTTAATTTTCCACATGTACAAGCCCAGCTGCCCAATTCATAACTAATATAATCAAGAGACATTTTTTCATTATAATCAATGGGAAAAATATCCTGTAAAACCTTTTCAAGACCTAAAATTTGTCTTTCTGAAGGAAGATAATCCAATTGTACAAAATCATTAAAAGATTTTGATTGAATTTCAATCAAATTGGGAACAGGAACATTGTCTTTAGCATCATTAAACGATTTTCTAATCGTGTCTGTGCCTACTTGCAGGCTACTCATTCAGCCGCTCCTTATACAAAACGGTACATCCATAAACGACTCGCTTCATTACAAGGCAACAGTCTTACGACAATTCTACCTTAGCTCCTGCAGCCTCTAATACTTCCTTCATTTTTTTAGCATCTTCTTTAGATGCCGCTTCAGCAATAACTGTTGGTGCTTCGACAACAGCTTTTTTAGCTTCACCTAATGGAATGTCTTTTACAACTTCACGAAGTGCTTTAATAACTTTAACTACTGGGTTTGATCCCGCTTCTGTTAAAGTTACTTTATATTCTGATTTTTCTTCAGCCACTGCTACTGCTTCGCCTGCTGATGCTGATCCTGCCATCGCCACTGGCGCTGCAGAAACACCGAACTTATCTTCTAACGCTTTTACCATTTCTGCTAATTCTAAAACTGTCATTTCACCAATTTGATCAATTAGCTTTTCGTACGATTTACCGGACATGGATATGCTCCCAAAAAATTAAACCACTATTATTCAAAACTATATTTTTTAACTATTTTGCTTCTTCTGCTCTACTTGCTTTAAAACATATGCAAGACGTGCAATAAGTTGATACAAGACACTTGTAAGATTTGCATACGGTGCTTGCAATCCTCGTGCAACTTGAGCCAACAATACTTCGCGAGAAGGTAACGTTGCCATCATGTTAATTGCAGATTCATCTAGCAAATTCGCATCCATTGTTCCAACAACAACACGTAAAGCATCCATTTTCTTAGAAAGTGTACACAATACCTTTGCAACACCAGGAACCTCTTTTTTTGCAAAAACAAGACCTACTTGCTCCTGCATATAAGATTCTAAATGCTGTACAGACTCAACATCTTGAAGTGCACGCTTCATAAGACGAACTTTTGCAACTTGCAAACGCCCTTCTTCTTTTCTAAGCTCACTTCTTAAATTTTCTAACTGCTCAACTGTCAGTCCCTTAACTCCTACTAAGAAAGAAGCTGAACTTTTCGAAAATTGTTCTTTAAGAGAAGCAACAACGGCTTCTTTTTGCGATTTATTCATGCTTCTACCTTACTTAATTAACTCGTCAACCAAAACACTTGAGCCCACCCCCATGGATGAAGATACTGTAAGTTTCTTTATAAATTTACCTTTTGAAGACGGTGGCTTTGCAGACATTAAAGCTTTTATAAATGCTCTAACATTTTCTTTAAGCGCTTTTTCTTCAAATGAAACTTTTCCAAGAGAAAAATGAACAATGGCACTCTTATCGTTCTTAAAGAACACTCGTCCACCTTTTAACTCTTTAATAATATGAGCAACATCAAATGTTACTGTTCCAATTTTTTTGTTAGGTAATAAACCACGTGGACCTAAAATTTTTGCAAGCTTACCTACAACTCCCATTACATCAGGAGTAGCAACAGCATACTCAAAATCTGTCCATCCAGCGTTTATTTTATCAATAAGATCTTCTAACCCAACATGATCAGCACCTGCAGCTTTTGCTTCGTCGACATGTTTGTCTTTAGCAAAAACAACCACACGAACTTTTTTACCTGTTCCATGTGGTAACATTACTGAACCTCTAACTACTTGATCACCCTTAGATGGATCAATTCCAACGTTAACATCAACATCAACGCTTTCATCAAATTTTGCATACGTTTTAATTTTTGTACGCGCAATTGCATCATCCAAAGAAAACTGGGTTCCAGGCTCTTGCCCTTCTACAGCATTTCTATATTTTTTTCCATGTTTCATACATTATTCCTTAACAAAACCCGCATCAGTCTTCGATGATGTCTACACCCATACTACGCGCAGTACCTTTTACCACTTTTTTCGCAGCTTCCAAGTCAGCCGCATTAAGATCGGCTAATTTTACTTTAGCAATTTCTTCAATATCAGATTCCTTTAACTTCCCTACTTTATCAATATTGGGACGAGAAGAACCTTTTGAAAGATTTAATTTTTTTCTAATCAATTCTGAAGTAGGCGCAGTCTTAATGATAAAATCAAATTTCCTGTTCTTATAAACAGTAATAACAACAGGGACTGTTTCACCTTTACGTTGCGCTGTTTGCGCATTAAACGCCTTACAGAAATCCATTATATTAACACCCTGTGGCCCAAGCGCAGTACCAATTTTACCAGCCGGAGTTGCAGAACCCCCAGGAATTTGAACTTTTATTTTTATTTTT
>JBLICC010000006.1:0-23967 GCA_047631715.1 Alteromonas naphthalenivorans | reverse complement strand
GAGTATCACCATTTGTTGCTTTAACTTCGATAACGCCATCGTTAATTTCTAAAATAGAAACGTCGAATGTTCCACCACCAAAGTCAAACACAGCAATAATACCAGCTTGTTTTTTGTCTTGTCCGTAGGCAAGTGCAGCAGCTGTTGGTTCGTTAATAATACGTTTAACATCAAGCCCTGCAATTTTACCTGCGTCTTTTGTTGCTTGACGTTGTTGATCATTAAAGTATGCAGGAACAGTAATAACTGCTTCGCTTACTGGTGAACCAATATAATCTTCCGCAACTTGTTTTAGATGTGCAAGCACACCAGCAGAAATTTCTTGTGGGCTATACTCTTTACCTTGAGCCATAATGCCAACGCCGCCGTTTGCAGCTTTAACAATTTTGTATGGAAGGTTTACTGCATCTTTAGATACTTCATCAAACGTGTGACCAATAAAACGTTTTGCAGAATAAATTGTGTTTTCTGGGTTTGTTACAGATTGACGTTTTGCAACTACACCAACAAGACGATTGCCATTTTTGTCGAATGCAACAATAGAAGGAGTTGTGTTGTTACCTTCTTTATTAGGGATAACTTTTGGAGATCCACCTTCCATAAAAGAGACTACGGAGTTTGTGGTTCCTAGATCGATGCCGATTATTTTTTTAGACATATTTGCCCCTTGATTGTAATGAGTCTCTCGATACAATTTCTTACGAAATCACTCGAGATGAGCTTTATACTCTGTTATTGTAAAAAACGTAAACTAATTTGTTCATCCCGAGTGGCCACTGTTAAGTGGTTGTATCGAGGGAACATAAGCGTGAATTTCAATTCTGAAGATAGTGTACCGCTCAAAAAATCTTAGTCAAGGCTGCTAACATTTTTTTAGCTAGAATAATCAAAGTGATCCACTCCCCGTGCAGGGCCAATGGGGGTACTTCTCTACCCCCCTTGGAACCCAGGAGATAAACCTGCAGTTTAATCGCTTTAACGGGTCGATGGTCTGACTTCGCCTTCGCTACGCTTGCGGCTCATGTCGCCCAGACGCCCCTGATTGGGACTTTTTATTAATACATACAAGCGCGAGTTTATTTAGATTGGTTAAAGTCTGAACCGCGTTGGAATGGCGATCTGAGCTGCAAAGCAGCGTGTTCGACTTTTTCAGCGCAAGGCGGTCAAGCCGCTTTAGGTTTGAGTCTCGATTTAAAAGGGGTGGACGAGCACCCCTTTTGCCCTGCACGGGGAGTGCATTCCCTGGCTGGGGAAGCCACCCCCTGCGGGCAGCGTATCTCATTTAATTATCAAAAAATAAATAAGCTCATATAAAAATAAAATAAGCTCAATCCTAGCTCTAGGATAACAAACTCTTGCTTTTGGGTACTCATAATTGTTATTTTAAAATCTATAGTAAATAAAGCTAAATAACCGCCGGAAACGGCAAAATGGAGAATAAAATGGAAATAAAGAAAATCTTACTCTTAACACTGATACTCGGTGCAGCAGTAAACACACAGGCAGCGGACGGCGTCGATGCCTTCAAAGAATTTAAATCAGGCACAGGGGCAGCGCATGTAGAACCTGAACCAACAGTAGCAGGTCAGGAACAGACAGCATTAACAGAAGATAGAAAAATACCTCGGGACGCAAATGCGGCAAATACAGCAGAAGTAGCGAGGACACAAGGCGAAGATGATTTAGATGCCACAGCTGCCCAACCACAAGCAAAAAAACAAAGTGCTTGGGAACAATTATATACCGGAGCTCGTATAAACGGCAAAAGTATCGGAAGACATGTTACAGATTTCTTTAGGTCTTCTCCAAAAGTAGATTTAGTAAAAACAGATGCTGAACCAACAGAAGCAGAATTTGGTCAAGACAATGCAGAAGTAGCAAACGAATTATTAAAAGAACCGGTAAAACCTAAAAGTAAGAATTTGTGGCAGCATGCGAAAGAGAAATTTAATTCTTGGCGCTCTGGATCAACTTCTAAGCAAGAACCAGCTAATGAGACTAATGCTCAAACACGTCAATATGTAGAACCAGCTGACTATCAACAACCTACAGGATATAGTGTAGCACAAGCGAGCACGTATAGCCTTGATGCAGGAGAAAGTGATGCTTATATGTATAATGATCCAAAAACAGGACAATCTAAAGTTACTTATAACTACTCTGATATGCCGCAAGAAGTAAAAAATGCAGGATTAAGACATGATAGCACAGCATCGACGGATTCAGATGGTTCAGATGATTCAGATGGTTCAGGTGGTGATGAACCAGCAATGCAATCTCAATTAGCGCAATCGGGGCCTAGTTTTGTAGATGATAGGGCGCAGGCTTATGGTGATCATACGTTTGATACAATGCAACCTGTAGAACCAGCGCAACCAGAACCAGCAGCACAGCCAGAACCAGCACAATCTTTGACCGAAGACCAACAGCGATTGTTAGTAGGCGTACAGAGTGAAGCTACTACTCCTTTAGAAGACTTAACGGGTGCTCAAAGTGATTTTGAAGATATTGGAGATGTGATAAAAAGATTTCGTAGTAAAGAGTTAGAATTAATGGAAATGTTAAAAGAAAATCCTAATGAACAAGAAAAAATTCAACCAGTATTGAATAAGCTTAATTCAAAAATGCAAGAGTTGGTAAATCGAAGAAGTTTACAAGTAAAGGTAGGAGGTAGAGGTTTTAAAGGTGGAGCAGGCACAAATGAACCAGCTGAAGCAAATTATAGTGATTCAGGATGGCAGATAGATTCTGATGGTGACTATACTTATGAGAATAAATATTAAATATAAGTTAATTTAAATGGGAGGGAGCGGCAATGAAGTTAAAAAAAATCTTACTCGTAACACTAATACTCGGTACGGCCACAACTTCATGGTCAATGAAAGGAGAAGCTGCAACAGGTGACCATTTTACAGACGCTGTGCTAGGGAGAAAGTCTGGTCAAGATAGCGTGGCAGCTGAGCAACATGAACAAACAGAGGAAGACTCAACAGAATCGGGTAAAGGCACAGCTCAAACAACTGGCGACAGTGATTTAGATAAAGCAACAAATACTAGGAAACAACCGGTAGCTAGGCCTCGAACGGCAGAATCTCTAGCTAGAGGTAATGCAGCACCTAAATTTGAAGAAAACGTAAATACAAGCGCTGACTTATCTACAAAAGCTATAACGAGTGAAAATAATACAGCAATCGATGAACTATTAGCACCTGAAATGAAAAGAACAACTAACTTGTCGATGCCAGAACTTAAAAATAAATGGAAAGATGAACAAGGAAAATCTTTTAAATATAAAAACAAACCAAAGACAAGAATAGAACGCTTTAATGATTGGCGTAATGAAAAAGCAAATGGTCTTAAAGATGGCGCAAAAAAATGGGGCGGAAAGGCTCTAGAAGGCGCAAGGGACTTGGGTCGTAGTGCAAGAGATGGCGTGAATAGGGCAGCTAAAAATGTAGTTGATAATATGCATAGATCAGACTCTGAAAACGCTGCAAATTACGCCGAAGACACAAGTTTGAGTGATAAAGAAAGATTACGTTATGCACAAAAAGCTTTTAATAGCGCGAAAGGGCTCGATAATTATTCCGATATACATGCTCGCATGAATAAAGTTACAAATGATTTAAGCGAGAATCCAGAAGATAACGATCGATGGCATAGGGGTGATAATGAACCACAAGAACCACGAAGTTGGAAAGATCGAGCTACAGGTTTGAGAGATAGTGCGATAGGGCATATGCAAGACTTCTCAAATAGCGTAAATGATTCTTTTTCTAAATCATCATTGGGTCGAACTCTGAATAAAATAGATGCTGAGCGGTATGCACGGGCAGCTAATAAGAAAGGTCCGTTGAATGAAGAAATAAGACGAGGTCATATAAAGAGAGCACGAGAATTCGCAAGAAATCTTAAACCGGCGGATCAAGAGAGTATAAATAATCGCATGGATACAGTAGAAGACAATATTGATCGGTCTAAAGAGCAGCCGTTTGGAATTTAAAAATTAAATGGAGAAAAAAATGAAGTTAAAAAAATTAGTACTTATAGCATTGATACTCGGTGCATCCGTAAACTCATGGGCAATGGATATTTCCAACACAACTGGGCTTGAAGGTAGCGGAGATGGCTTAGCAGAAGTAAATACAACAGAACCAACAGTAGGAAGTAAGCAGCTTGAAGCAAATCGAGATAGTGTTGGTAAACCGGAACCTAAAAGAAATGTATGGAATTTATGGGGTAGGTTTAATCGTGCAAAAACAAAAACAGCATCTGTAAGCTTTAGCCCTGTATTGAAAGATACTGGGCAGGCAGTTAACTTTAAGCAAGGGGCATCAATTGTATCAAATGTAAGTGATCCATCAGAAGGTGCATATACAGAACAGAATGCGAATAATACAGCAATGACAGAAGTTATGAAAACCAGTACTCATCAATTGTTAGAAGATCACGGTTTGCTTGCAACAATTGCTAAATCGCCAACTTTGATTCATGGTGATGGTGATCTAGGGTGGAGTAATGATGAAGGTAACCATGTGCCTTATGATCGTAGTAAATGGAGAGATGTTAATTATGATCCTACAACTAAAGTAGTGCGTGATCCTGTAACAGATGAGTATGTGGGCCATTTTGATAATCAAGGTGAATGGCAAAAGAATACAGATTCGACGGATCCAGGTTTGCAGCAAAAGAGTAATCAAATCCCTGATTATTATTCGGATGATAAAGATGGTATTCCGTATGAATGGTATTCGCGTTAAGTTAAATAGTTAAGAGAATAAAATGGTGATTAAAAAATTAGTACTCGTATATGTAAATAATAAGAATTAAGTTAATAAAAAAGCCGGCTTTAACACCGGCTTTTTTATTTGGAATACTTTAAATAATCGAATTATTTTTTCTTTCTTGCGCCCGCTTTAAGAACTTTTTTTCTTAAACGAATAGCAGTAGGAGTAACTTCGATCAACTCATCGGGACGAATCCACTCCATGCACATTTCAAGTGTCATTAAGCGTGGGTTTTTAATCTTTACAGATTCATCACTACCAGAAGCACGCATGTTGGTAAGCTTTTTACCTTTACATGGGTTAACGTCTAAGCAGTTGTCGCGTGAATGTTCACCAACGATCATACCTTCGTAAACTTCAACTTCTGAACCAATGAACATGTCTCCACGTGCTTGCAACGCATCAAGCGCATAAGCAGTTGTTTTTCCACGTTCCATAGAAGCAAGTGCCCCTTTGATACGTGTAGGAATGTCACCTTTATATGGTTCGTAACCATGGAATGTTGAGTTCATGATTCCGGTTCCACGTGTATTGGTTAAGAATTGACCTCTAAAACCAAGTAGTCCACGAGCAGGAACAGTAAACTCCATGCGCACACGGCCACTACCAAGTTGCACAAGATTGGTCATTTCACCTTTACGGGTTCCCAAATGTTGAATAACAGAACCTTGGTACTCTTCGTTAACATCAATAGTTACAAATTCGATAGGTTCGTGTTTTTTGCCATCGATAGTTTTATAAATAACTTCAGGAGCAGAAACTTGTAGTTCAAAACCTTCACGACGCATGTTTTCTATTAAGATGCCCAAATGCAACTGACCACGACCAGATACTTTAAAAGAACTTGGAGTGTCTGTTGGTTCTACACGTAATGCAACGTTAATTTTTAATTCTTTTTCTAGACGATCTTTAATAACACGAGAAGAAAGTAATTTTCCTTCTTGTCCATTAAATGGAGAATCGTTAACAGATAGGTATACAGACAATGTAGGTTCATCGATTGCAACATATTCACATGGTAACGGTTTGTCTGGTGAACATAAGGTTGAACCAATTTCGATCTCATCACAACCAGCAAGTGCCACAATGTCACCAAATTCAACGCTCTCTGTTTCGTATTTAGAAATACCGTGGAACTTATAAAGCTTGGTAACTTTCATTGGTCTACTAACAACGTCGTCGTAGCAGTACACAAATTGTCCACCAAGTTTAAGTGTTCCGCTTAATACGCGGCCAACTGCAATAGTTCCCAAAAAGTCTGAATGATCAATATTGGTTACCAATATTTGTAGACCTTCAGTGGTTTGTTCTACAGGAGCTGGAACAGTATCGATGATTGCTTGGAACAATGGGTCCATAGAATCAGATTCGTCGGTCATTTTTGCTTTTGCAAAACCTAATTTTGATGAACCGTATAAAACTGGGAAATCAAGTTGGTCATCAGAAAGAGCTAAATCTAAGAAAAGGTCGTTAATGAGACTTTCTGTTTCTTCGATTTGTGCATCTTGTCTGTCGATTTTATTAATTAAAACAATAGGTTTTAGATTAAGAGCTAATGCTTTTTGTAGTACAAAACGTGTTCCTGGAAGCACACCTTCTGCAGCATCAACCAATAATAAGAAGCCTTCGACCATCTGTAGTGTTCGTTCAACTTCTCCACCAAAGTCGGCATGGCCCGGTGTATCTACGATGTTAATTTGATAATCTTTATAATTAATACCGGTATTTTTAGCAAGAATGGTAATACCACGTTCTCGCTCAATATCGTTAGAATCCATCACACGATCGGTTGTTTTCTCTTCATCAAGAGTACCTGATTGTTGCAATAGCTTGTCTACGAGCGTTGTTTTACCATGATCAACATGGGCGATAATAGCAATATTTCTTAAATTTGAACGAACTCTTTTGGTCACCGTTGTCCCCTGATTTACAGTTATGGAGCTTAGTTTTCAACAATTATATTAGTCCAGTATACTAACATTTTATTATAAAGAGAACTAATAAGGGTAGGTAAACCCTTTAGTCACTTTTATTTTTTCATTCAAAGTGCTCTTTAAGCTTATTTTGTTGACTATTGCCTTATTCAGGAAGGGAAAAAGAGGAAAGTCCCGTTAAGTAACTTTCAGCGAGTCATACTGAGTGAATACGAACAACGTGAGTCACCCTGAGTGATTTCGTAGAAATTGTATCGAATGGGTCGAATGTATGGAACTCGTTCTTTACTATCCTTCGATACAACACTCATTGCATTCGTGCCACTCAGGATGACTCGATTTTGTATAGGTAGTACGTTTTTTAATTATAATTACATAAACTACAATAATTAAGCTCCTGAAGCTTCTTAACTAAGCTTATGTCGTATAATGCTCTTGTAATGGTCAACTTACAATTGCCAGCGCACGTGCTCGATCGGTTCTACCCTTCGATACACTACTCATTTTATTTGTGTTACTCAGGGCGATTTATATTAGGGAGTGCTCCCCGGGCGCGAAAAGCGCCGATTCCGCACTCCATCTGCACCTCCCCCCCTTTATGCCCTTGGGGGGAAAACTACGAGGGGGGGAGGCTTGATTCCGTTTTCTTTATATAAGGACTTATGCTTAATAACAAAACAAAACAAACAGAAGAAAGATATGAAGCAGAGGCAAAGAGAGATATAAGACAAAGACAAAGCGAAACAGGTAAGACAGAGACGAAGAAAGATACGATACAAAGAGAAAGAAACAAGACAGAGAAAGAAAACACAATTGTTTTTATCTTTATTTATTCTTTCTTTACTACTCTCGGACTTATCTTAATTAATTCTTTATCTCTCTTAACTAACTCCATACCCATACTCCCCTCATACCCCATACTCATCTACTACCCACTTACCTACCCGAGTACTCACATATACGGATAACCAATCGCACGTACACCCACTACACACGCGTGCATAACCAATAGTACGTGATTTAATATCTGCTCATGCGCGAGTTCTAGTTTCTCGGAATTTTAGCAGGGGGTTAAAAATCATTAAAAGGTTATACGCGGCGGCTGTTACTTAGAGGATATTTTTGATAGGCGTTTGCTGTATGCGATCTTGTTTTATCCTCTATAAAATGCTTAAGTGATAACTAATATAATTGTTGCTCATAGTAAAAAAGGAGACACACTAAGACAAAGATAAAAGGTTTACTTCTCGCTCTTATACTCACCACTCTCAGCACCACACACCCCGTTCTTATCAATAGCAAAAGCACACCCCCATGGACGTATCAAACAATCAAAGCTGGGACTTTAGATAAAAGTTTCGGTGGAGGCGATGGTACTTATATTCCTATTGCTAACTTAGGTACTGCTGATAGAATACGTAATTTGCAGATACAAGCAGATGGCAAAATACTTATTGCTGGTCATGCTAGAGTAGGAGGACAGTGGGAATGGCGAGTGCAACGCTTATTAACTACTGGATTAATAGATACTTCCTTTGGCACTGATGGCACCTATGTTCCTACTACGAGCTTAGGTACAAGTGATAACATTTTAGCGATGCAGATACAAGTAGATAGCAAAATACTTATTGCTGGTTATGCTACAGTAGGAGGACAGAAGGAATGGCGAGTGCAACGCTTATTAACTACTGGATTAATAGATACTTCCTTTGGGAATGAAGGCACCTATGTTCCTACTACGAGCTTAGGTACAAGTGATAACATTTTAGCGATGCAGATACAAGTAGATAGCAAAATACTTATTGCTGGTTATGCTACAGTAGGAGGACAGAAGGAATGGCGAGTGCAACGCTTATTGACTACTGGATTAATAGACACTTCCTTTGGTACTAATGGCACCTATGTTCCTACTACGAGCTTAGGTACAAGTGATAAAATTGAAGCAATGCAAATACAAGCAGATGGCAAGATACTTATTGCTGGTTATGCTACAGTCGAAGGAGAAGAGGAATGGCGAGTGCAACGTTTATTAACTACTGGATTAATAGACACTTCCTTTGGGAATGAAGGGACCTATGTTCCCGATCCTAGCTTAGGTACAGAAGATATGATTTTAGCGATGCAGATACAAGTAGATAACAAAATACTTATTGCTGGTTATGCTACAGTCGAAGGAGAGGAGGAATGGCGAGTGCAACGCTTATTAACTACTGGATTAATAGATACTTCCTTTGGGACTAATGGTACCTATGTACCTACTACGAGCTTAGGTGCTGCTGATTATATTAATCGTATGCAAATACAAGCAGATGGTGCAATCTTGTTAGGAGGAAACGCTGATGATCAGTGGCGAGTTCAACGACTTTTAAACGACATTCCTCCGCTAACTCAAATTGCAGCTAACGGCAACGGTGGCATCGCAGGGTAGGTAGTTTTTAGGGTCCCTCGATACAATTTTAACTTCGTAAAAACCACTCGGGATGAGCAGGTTAACTGTCTTATTTAAATAGATAGATTAATAGGTTTATCCCGAGTGGTTTTTGAGTTATAACGATAAAATTGTATGTGAAAAATAGTATATCTTTTAACTTAATTTAGAAGCAAAATAGGCCATTAAGAGTGAGCCAATTAACCTGAGTGTATGCACAAGGAAGACCCATTGCACCAAAGACACACTCAGGGGCCATACAAGTAATAAAGTAAGACCAACAACATAAGGCGCATACGACACCCATAGAAGTCGATAGCGCCTTTTTACTTCTAAAACTCTCTCATAGGGTGACAATAAAACTTCAAACATATAGCCAAATGCTACTACAAAAAAGAGCAATAACATGTTGTTATTTATAAGCGCATATGATTTAAAAAAGAATGCACCAATGCTTAAACATGCTAACGGCACAATCATCGCAATAATAGTTCTAAAAAGACGTATTAACGCTTGTTGATAGGTTGTTTGTGTATTGTTTAATACAAGTGCATAAGAGAGCAACGCAGTGTCTGCAGAACCCAAAATTCTAATTGCAATTCGTTGGAAAAATAATGCACCATCATGCACAACCTTAAACAAGTTTGCTAACGCTGGCCCAAAGGCGTTTGTTAAAAAAGGAAATAAAAAGTTTCTTTCCGATAGCGATTTAATACTAGTTGTCGCCCACATCATAATTGAATGCTCTAAGAAGGGCTTTACAAGCGCACTTGTTTTTGTGCCCGTTGTTTTTTCTAAATACTTTGTACTTTTAAATAACTGTGGTAAAAGCGCTAGAGATCCTGCTATTATACCAAAACTGGCTGCAATTTTAGTAGTAAACAAAAACATTACTAATTGTGTGTTTGTAACCGATGGTGCAACATAAAATATGTACCAAAAGTTACAGATCATCTCGGTTAATGTGCACACGGTTTGTAATAAGTTGAATTGTTTTTGCCAAAAATGTGCGTGATAAATACTTTTAAAAAGCTCACTGATTCCACCTATTGCAAACATTACTAATGCGTATGGAATAAAATTTTTGTGTGCAATAAACGTTGGTAATACAAACCATAAAATTGGTAATGCGAGCAGTAGAACAATAGATTGAATGCTTAATACTAATGCAATAAATGTTTTATGTGTGTGTTTATGTTGTGCAAACTCCGGGCAGTAGCGGGGAATGGATTTTCTGAATCCGCAATCAAGCCACAATAAAATTAAAAAAACAATGCTTTGTAAAAGGGCCCAGGCCGAAAACATGCTCGTAGAGAGGGTTCCATACAATGTGAAAGATAATGCAACAGAAAAAACTTTATAGATTACATAAAAGAAACTGTTCCATTGAAGGGCACTCGAAAATTTTGCTAAAAGAATTTTTGTATTCATTAAGGTTTTCCTCGATAATAATATTTTTTAAAATGCCTATCGACTCATTCGACCCTTTGATATAATTCCTAACGGAATCACTCCCAGGCTTCGCATAAAGCTTCGCCGGACACGGCAGGGTGATAGACTTTCTATCGAGTCATGCTGAGTGGCCGCCGTAGGTGGTTGTATCGAAGTATATAGCTCGTTTTTTATGACTTGGTATATAATTTTCATAATATATAAACTTCCTCGATTCAAACATTAACATACTGTAAAAACGTTGCTTAAAATCCATTCTCATTAGGCACCTTCAAAAGCACTTCTAGATGGCGCTTTTCGAGTGCTGTTTTTTAAAAAACCATAAAAAAGATCTTGTTTTAGATGAAAATATAACGAAAGATAAAATAACAAACAAAAGTGCGCGTGCTACAAAACTCACTAAAATAGCTGTTAAGAAATGGCTGGTATGGAGTATGTAGAAGGCGTATCCAGAGGTTACACAACTTAATACATTACATAATGTGAGTGTAAGTGCTTTGTGTTGTGCTGCAAAGAACTTTTCGTACAATGTAAATAGATGTTCAAGAGTATGTACAAGAAAAAAGAAACAAGCATATAACAATGTTGTGTTTGATAAATATAATATATTTGTCCAACCATATAATCCAAAGGTTAAAGTTAGAAAAAGTATGATAGAAAAAAATAATTGTAAACTTTTAGAAAAGTGATTTTGTTTTTGTGTTTCTGTTAAATGTTGTCCGTTACCAAAAAGTGCAGCAGCCGGTGCGCATATTTTTTGTACAAAAAATGTCATGGTGTATGCACCATAATTTATAAGTGTTGCAATACCTGCCTGCTTAAACCCAGCATGCAGAGCGAATAACGGGATTAAAAAATTACTGCTAAAAACAGAACGTGTAATTTGATTAATTATTCCGCACAGTTGTATAGTTCTAAAATTATGAATGTGCATTGGTATGTTTGAAGTTGTTGGTAATTCTTGCGCATGTTTTTTAATGAGTAAAATAAAACAGGTTACGGTAATAAAAGAAGCAACAACATAAGGAAAAACTATAAGAGGAATAGAAAATGTATAACCCAAAAAGTAGGCTGACCAAAAAAGGGTCATGTACATTATTAAAGTTGCAACTTCTATTCCGGCAGTATATTTGTTTAAAAACATAAGTTGCAAAAGTCGGCGCAATAATTTGTGTATGGATTGTCCGGCAATAAAAATTCCAACGAGTAGGCAACTGCTCCATGAGTAATCGTCAAGGCGCGTGACCAAACCCGTGGCTTTAAAAATCCAAAGCAAAAGTGGAGCACTGAGCATAAGAATAATTTGAGGTGCAAGATAGTGAAAGATTAAGAATTTAAAATTCTGTTTGGATGCAGTAAAAATTTGTATATAAGGAATTAAGGCAATGTCGAGTGCTCCGATTAAAAGAGTGACCGACAAAAATACAAAAGAAAAAAGGGCGCCAGCTTTTCCATAAAGCTCGGGACCGATTGCAGAAAACAAACTGAGTTGATGCGTAATAAACAGTGTGTGATAGGCGATTGTTTCTGCCATGTTCCACTTAACTGCCGAAACAAACTTCTGGTTCAGCCTATTGAGCAGAGAACTGTTCGTTTGTTCATTTTGGGGCGAGCTATGTGCTATGTTGTATATGCTCTTTTTCATTTCTTACCTTTCAAAATCATGAGGAGACCAAATGAAGTATACCACACTTTTACACCATTTGGATCATGGCCCTCGAGCCACCTCTTTTTTAGAGGGTAGCAAAAAGAGCCTAAAACAGCAGAAAATAAGCGGGTCGAAAAAAACTGTAAATAATGATATACTCTTATACAGCATGAATGAGCTTTTCTGAGGTATGAGAGTATCTTTGGAAGGGGAGTCTAATATGGCATTTTCTTTAAACGATCAAGTCGTTTATCCAGGTCACGGAGTTGCGTCAATTTGTAAAGTGTTTTCTCGTAACGTTGCCAGCCAAAACATTACGTTCTTTGAGCTTCAATTTCAAAACAAAGACATGACCATCATGGTACCTTCGGATAAGCTCGAAGAAGTTGGTGTTCGTCCATTGAGCTCTGTAAGTAAAATCAATGATATGCTTGCTGTAATTGCACAACCGAGTGAGCGAATTAAAACATTTGAGCCAACAGCTACTAATTGGAATCGTAGAAAAAAAGAATATCAAAATAAACTTCAAACCGGATCTTTAGAAGATATATCAGAAATCTATCGCGATCTTAAACATATTTCTCGGTTTAAAGAATTATCGTTTGGTGAAAAAAATCTGCTTTTAAAAACTGAAGCACTTTTGGCAGAAGAGATTTCTGCAGCCAATAAAGTTGATTCCGATAAGGCAGTTGAATGTCTTCGGTCTATTTTTATTAAACGTTTAGATTCAGACAATTTTGTAAAAAAATCTTTATAAAGTTTAAAAGCCGTGCTTGTCACGGCTTCTTTTCTTTTTTCACTGTGTTATCCTTATAAGCATGAATCAGAAGAAACTTATCATTATTTACGGACCCACAGGTGTAGGCAAAACTGAATATGCGCTTGGCCTTGGAGAGTCCGAAAATATCGAAATCATTAACGGCGATGTTGGGCAATTTTATGAACCACTGGCAATAGGAACCGCAAAGCCAGATTGGAAGAATGAAGAAATACCCCATCATCTTTTTGACGTTTTAATCGAACCAAAAGATTGTACTGTTGTAGAGTATCGAAACATGGTACTTGATAAAGTTCAACAGGTTTGGGACCGGGGATCGTTGCCGGTAATCGTAGGTGGATCTGGTTTTTATATCAAATCACTTTTTTATATGCCCAAAGGCGACAAGACTATTGAGGTAGAAGAATCTAAAGAAGCTACACAAGATCTTTGGCAAGAACTCAAAAAGCGAGACCCTCAACGAGCAGAAGAAGTATATCAGCAAGATAGGTATCGTATAGAGCGAGCACTCGTATTACTTAACAAAGGTATAAAAGCTTCTGATTGTGCGCCAGAGTATAAAGCAATAGATGCAGATGTACTTTTATGTTTCTTAAATAGACCACGTACTCAATTGTATGAGCGTATTAATCAAAGAACTCATATAATGTTCGATGCTGGTTGGATTAAAGAAGTAGAATTACTTATGCAAACACCATGGCAAGAATTTTTAATGCGTAAAAAGTTAATTGGGTATAATGATATTATTACGTATTTTGAAACAGATAGAACTGAACAAGATAAAGAACTTCTTTTTGCTACTATTCAAAAGAAAACACGTAATTATGCAAAACGTCAATTGACCTTTTGGCGGATGCTTGAAAAACTAATGAACAAACAATTTCAACAATTTTCGCAAGCTATTGAAGTTGATGTTTCTCATGAAACAAAAGAGTCTTTTAAAGAAAGAGTAATGAATTTTATTAAAGGATAAAGAGTATGAAGTTATGGAAAAAACTAGGGGAACTTACTGCTGCCGCAACAACATTAAGAGAAGACGAAACAGGTCTCTTTGTGCCCAATAGGCAAGCAAGTTGGATTCTTTCATTTATATTATTGTTTGGTTTTTTAACCTTTATCACGGGTTACTTTTGGGGGCAACGAAAAGCTATCGAACGCTTTGTTAATAAAGTAGAAGAAGAATCGTTTGCCGATCGAATAAGTTATTCTTTATATACTATGAATGATAGAGATGCAAGTGAGTTCGAAGCGCCTGATGCGGAAAATGGAACAATAGAAACAGAAAAGTCTCAAGAAGAAACTGTTGCACAATCGCTACCAGTGCTTGCTCAAGCAGAAACAAAAAATAATATAAAAATAGCAGAAGTTCCAAAGCCGCAACCTACAGTGTCAATACAAGAAAAGAAAGAAGATATAGGTAAGATATTTGTTGCTCCATTGGCTGGGTTTGGTACACTACATGCAGCAAGTACTTTTGCACGTCGTGCGCAAAAACTTGATCCTGGAGTAAAGGTAAAAACCCGCGTAAGCAAAACTCCAAAGGGCAAGACAATAGCATGGTATCAAGCGGTAACAGGAGAGTTTGATGATCGTGAAGAGCTTGAACGTATCATTGGGCAAATTGGAATAGTTGAACGTATTAAGGACATCAAAATTATTGAAAAGAGAAAGGTTGTACTCTCATGATCATTATGAAACTACGTAAGGGACTTCAGGGGAAATTTGGAAAAGGTATTCTAATAGGGCTTTTTATAGCACTAACAGGTGGTATTGGAATTTCTAGTTTACTCATGCGCTTTTTAGGCAACGGCATGGACGGTATTGCAAAAATTAATGGATACGATGTTTCGCAAGGAAAATTTCAACGAGCAACTATAGATGCTGATCGTCAGATTGCGATGATTAGACAGCAGTATGGACAAAGTGCAGACATACTGTTGCAGTTAAATGGTATGAGTTCTAATCCACAAGAAGCTGCTTTAAAAAATGTTGTTAAAGAAGCTTTAATTGATGAAGCTGCAGATAAAATGGGGCTGTATTTAGCGCCTGAATACTTAGATGCGCGTTTGGGTGATCCACAATTTATTTTTAATAAAATTGGTCATCAGTTACCGCACTATGTGTTTGATCAAAAATATGGCATTAACGCAGAAGCATTAATGCAAGTTTTGAAAACTCCTCAAATGCGCGGAGTAGAAGATAAATTGATCAATGATTTGCGTAGAGACTTTACGCTTATGATGATTAAAACTTGTTTTTATATGCCACAATTTATGATACAAGCATCATATAAAGAAGCACATACTTCTAAAAAGTTTTCTATACAAACATTTACATTAAGTTCTGTATTGCAGAAAGAAAAAGCAAAAGGTGTTTCTGAGGCACAATTGAATGTATTTTATGAAAAAGAAAATAAAAAAAATCAACGCTATTTGATTCCAGAAAAACGTTCTGGAGTTACGTGGACATTTGCACCAGATACGTATGGTATAAAAATTACAGAAAAAGAAATTGAAAAATATTATACCGATCATAAACGTAATAAGTATGTTGAAGCTCCTGCACAATTTAAAGTACGAGAAATTGTATTCAATAAGTTGAAGGATCAAGGTGTTTCGGCACTTAAAGATCTAGCAGAATCAGTTCATAAACGAGTTGTTGAAGCTCCTAAGAAATTTGCAGAAATAGCAAAAGAAGTTTCGCAAACAACAACAGCAAGTAAAGGTGGATTGGTTGAGTTCTTTAAAAGAGGAACTAAAGACAAATCGTACGAAAAAGCAGTAGTTCGTCTTAAAACTGATGGAGACGTATCTGCTGTAACGCAAATGGCAGATGGAAGTTTTGTAATTTTGCAGCGTGTTGCAAGAAAAGAAGCTTCGTATAAATCACTTGCTCATGTAAAAGATGCTATTATTAAATCGTTAAAAGATCAAAAATTTAGAACTCGTTTTTCTAAAGAAGCTGATCGTGCAGTAAAGAGCAATGACAAAGAATTGCTCGCAAGCTTTATTAAAGAACATAATGGCAAAAAAGAATCTGTTGCAGCTGTAGAGCGAGCAGATCAAGGATTTGGGCGTCGTCTCTTTATTCTTAAAAAAGATGGCCAGTCAATGTCGTTTGTGCAAGATGGTAAAGGGATGATTTTGCAACTTGATAAAAAGATTGCTAAAAAATTGCCAAAACTTGAGAGCTTAAAAGATACAGTTAAAGAAGACTATTTTGAGCAAAAAGCGACTTCTTTACTCGAAGATCAAATGAAAAAAGCACGAGCACAAGGTTTAAGCTCAGGCAAACTAGTTAAGGTTGATGGAAGCACAATAAGCTCAACTGGATTTTTACAGGCAACAGATACTCAGAAAATTAAAGATTTAATCGATAAACAAGGGTATCCGCACGGATTTATGAATCTTGATTGGGAGGGTGCTGTTATGTCGAGCTTAAATAAAGATGGCGCTATTGTTCTTAAGCTCGATGAAACCGAAAAAATCAACGATACTTTGTATAAAGCACAAAAACAGAAGCTCCATAAAGAAGCATTTAAACGATTTGGACAAGGTTTTGATGCTTCTTATATTGCTTCTTTGTACAGAAATGCTACAATTAAAGTCAATGACGAATTGGCTCAATTGAAAGATGTACTCCTATGAAATCAAAAGCAACTGCAGGTAAAGCGAGAAAAATACCAAAAACTTTGGATGAAACCGTAAAAAACGCGGATTCTGGAGTTAAGCAAAAGGCACTTGAAGTGACCTTTGCTCAAATCGACAAACAGTACGGAAAAGGTGCAGTTATGTTGCTTGGGCAATCGCCTAACTCAGAAGTAAAAAAGATTTCAACAGGCTCAATTTTAATAGATAGAGCTTTAGGTGGTGGATTGCCGGTTGGTCGTATAATTGAAGTATATGGTCCAGAAGCATCGGGTAAAACAACATTGGCATTGCACGCAATTGCACAGTCTCAACGTCAAGGTGGCATTTGTGCCTTTATTGATGCTGAGCATGCACTTGATCCTGAACACGCAAAGAATTTAGGTCTTAATGTGGATGATTTAATCATCTCGCAACCTGATTATGGTGAACAGGCTCTTGATATTGCAGAGATGTTGGTGCGTTCTGGTGCCGTTGACATTATTGTAGTAGATTCCGTTGCTGCGCTTGTTCCTAAGGCAGAACTGGAAGGTGATATGGGTGATGTACATGTTGGTTTGCAAGCGCGTCTTATGTCGCAGGCATTGCGTAAATTAACCTCTGTAGTACACAAGTCGAAGACAATTTTGATTTTTATTAATCAAATTCGTCAAACGATTAACAGCCTTCCGTTTGCTAATAAAGAAACAACAAGTGGTGGTAACGCATTAAAATTTTACGCTTCATTGCGTATAGATGTTCGTCGTATTGCTGCATTGCGTAAGAATGAAGTACATGTTGGAAATAGAATTGCTGTTAAAATTGTAAAAAATAAGGTTGCTCCACCATTTAAACGGGTAGAGTTAGACTTATTGTTTAACGAAGGTATTAGCCGAGAGCTAGATCTTTTAGACGCTGCAATTTTTTATAATATTATTTCTCAATCAGGTGCATGGTTTGCTTACGAAGATAAGAATGTTGCACAAGGACGAGAGCAGGCGCTTCATTTCTTAAAAGAAAATAAAGAAACTGCTGAGGATATTAGAAATAAAGTGAACGAAGCTGTAAAAGCTACCGTATAAATTTAGGAAACGAGTTATTATGAGAAAGGGTTCAAACAACCCCCAAGAAGACAAGAAATCTGGAAATGGTGCTACGATCAACGAGGCTATTAGAGCTCGTGAGGTTCAGCTCATTACGGAGAGTGGTGAAAACTTGGGAGCAGTTCCTCGTGACGAAGCGCTTGATCGCGCTCAAAGCGTTGGTCTTGATCTTGTTATGCTTTCTGATGGTGGTGGTAATGGTGCGCCGATTGTAAAGATTATGGATTATGGCAAAGAGCTGTATAATCGTAAGAAAAAACAAGCGGAAGCTAAAAAGACACAAACAGTCATTCAGATTAAGGAAGTGAAAATTCGTCCAAAAATTGGAGAGCACGATTATAAAACAAAGATGAATCAAGCATTTTCTTTTTTAAGAAGTGGTAAGCGAGTGAAGTTTACGCTTTTCTTTAGAGGGCGTGAGATGGCAACGCGATATGAGCGTGGAACAGCTTTGTTCCAAAGAATACAAGATACACTGGCCGCAGAAGGCTTGTTGGATAATCTTGTACAAGAAAAAGAAATGAAAGCAGGGCCAGCATGGTCCAAGATTTATTACATAAAGAAAGCTTAGTATGCCTAAAGTAAAAACACATTCTGGAGCAAAAAAACGCTTCAGAAAGACTGGTAAGGGAAAAATAAAGCGTTCTTGTTCTTTGCGTCGTCATATTCTAACTAAGAAGACGAGCAAAAGAAAAAGAAATTTACGCAAAGGTAGTTATATTTGTAAAGCAGATCTGAAAGCAGTAAAAAACCTGCTTCCTAATAAGTAATTTCGAGGTAAGATATGTCAAGAGTAAAACGCGGTACGGTAACAAAAAAACGTCACAAAAGACTTATAAAAAAAGCAAAAGGTTTTTGGGGACAAAGAAGTAATATTTTTAAAAGAGCAAAAGAAACATTGCTTCGTGCAATGGCATTTGCTTTTGTAGGTAGAAAGCTTAAAAAAAGAGATACCCGTTCTCTTTTTATTACACGAATCAAGGCTGGATCAACATCGTTGGGTCTATCTTATAGCCGTTTGATTCATGGTCTTAAACTTGCAAAAGTAGACTTAAACAGAAAGATGTTGAGTCAGCTCGCAATTTTTGAACCTAAGGGATTTGAAAAGATTGTTGATATTGCAAAACAAGCTCAATCTTGACAAAAAAAGTTGATCCTCGGTAAACTCTGAAAATAATATGAGTTTAAAAAGGGGAGAGAAGTATGGAAATGTTGAGTGCATTAGAACAAAAAGTAGAGAATCTTATTACATTAATTCGGCACCTAAAAGAAGAGAACTTAAGTCTTGGTAGCAAAAACCATGAATTGAGGGATCAGGTGCGGCAATTAGAAGGTTCTTTGCTTAAAGAAGCAAAACAAGTTGAGAAAGAGCTTACACAAGAACGAGAAACAACAAAGCAAGCAGTTGATAATTTGATCAAAAGTATTGACGAGCTCATAGAAAGCGGAGGGTAAATATGAGTAAGACAAAAGTTCAAGTTACTATTAACGATGCTGAGTATTCGTTTGTGACCGATGAATCAGAAGAACATTTGCATAGAGCAGCAGCGCGAGTTGATGAATCGGTACGAAATATTCTAAGAGCCGGAGTTGATGAAAATGTTAAGGCGGCAGTTTTATCTGCTTTGCAGTTAGCGAGTAATCTACTTAAGCTCGAAGAAAAACAGCAGCAACAGGATGCAGAAAAACAGCGTCTTGTAGAAAGAATAGAGCGCGAATCGCATCTTCTTTCTTCTTTATCTTAGTATTGTTTTTTTCTTTTCTAAGTGTTCATGTTGACCGTATTTTTTCTTTGCGGGAGAGTGGGTAACAATTTGATGTAAAATGTTGGTTATAGAAAGAGGTCCATGATTACATTATTAATAGAATCGGCAGGCATTATTGGTATTATTGTTGCGGCAATAATGCTTTTTTATGCACGAAAACGAATGCAAGAATCGCAAGTAAGTATGTCACAATCAAAAAATCGTTGGCATACGTTAAAGCGCGAAATCGAAACAGAGCGAAAAGAAGCTCTTCTTAAAGTAAAAGATGAAATTTACAGAAGAAGAAGTGAATTTGAGCTCGAAGTTAAGCGTGATCGACTTGAATTAGAACGTCATCAAAATAAAGTTAGTGTTAAATACGATACACTTGAAAAAAAAGAATCTCAGCTTGATGAACTTAAACGAGAAGCACAGCAACAAGAACGTAAGCTGTCTCGTATGAGCGAAGTGATGTATACCAATGAAGAAAAACTTAAATCGCTTTATACTGAACTTATAAGTAAGTTAGAAAACATTAGTGGATACAGTAAAGATCAAGCAAAGCGAGAGCTATCTAATACATTGCAAGCAGAAGTAGAGCTTACTAATCAAAAATGGATTCAAAAAGTTGAAGAAGAGTCGCGTCAAACAGCTAAAGATAAAGCAACACAAATTGTTGTGTCAGCGATGCAGCGTTATACGGTTGATCAAGTAACCCCCCATTCTTCGAGTGTAGTTCATTTGCCTAACGAAGAAATGAAGGGCCGTATCATTGGTAAAGAGGGGCGAAACATAAAGTCTCTTGAAATGGCTACTGGTATGGAGTTTGTAATTGGTGATGCACCAGAAATTATTACTGTTTCTGGTTTTAATCCTATCAGAAGAGAGATTGCTAAGCGTGCATTAGAAAGACTGATTACGGACGGTAGAATTAACCCAACGCGTATCGAAGAAACTGTTTCATTATGTGAAAAAGAGCTCGAAGAAATTATAGAAGAATATGGTAAGAATGCGGTGCTCGAATGCAATCTGCAAGGTGTGCATCCAGATATCGTAACATTACTTGGTAAATTACGTTTTCGTACTAGTTTCTCTCAAAATGTTTTAGATCATAGTTTAGAGGTTGGTAATTTTGCTCGTATGCTTGCAGAAGAGCTTGGACTTGATGGGCAAATGGCATTGCGTGCTGGTTTACTCCATGATATTGGAAAAGCAGTAACAGCAGAAATCGAAGGTCCACATGCAATTATTGGTGGAGACATCGCAAAGCGCTGTGGAGAAGCTCCAGAAATTGTTAATGCAATTGCGGCTCATCACGAAGAAGTTCCGTTTATGTCTATTTATGCAGCATTGGTTGTGATAGCAGATACTATTTCTGCATCGCGTCCGGGTGCTCGTAGAGAAACATTAACTGCTTATGTTAAACGACTAGAAAAGCTCGAAGAAATAGCTAATACGTTTAACGGTGTTAAAAAAGCTTATGCATTACAAGCGGGTCGAGAAATACGTATCATTGTTGAGGAAGATGTTCTTGATGATGATAAAGCGCTTGTTCTTGCGCGCGACATTGCAAAGAAAATAGAAGAAGAAATGAATTTCCCGGGCCAAATTCGGGTTAATGTTATTCGAGAAAAGCGTGCTATTGAGTATGCAAGATAGAAGATAATTACTAAGCGGATATTGTTTGTAATTTTATAGAAACAGTATCCGCTTTTTTTATATATAATTTAGGGATTTTAATATGGATTTTAAAAAATATGGCATTGCACCAGTTTTGTTTTTGCATGCAATATTTCCGCTTATTTTTAGTATCGGTAAAGTGGGCATGCAATATGCTCCATTTTGTTTTTTCATTGCATTGCGTGCTTTGAGTTGCGGTCTTGTTTCTATGGGTGTTTATATCGTTACCTCAAGCAATAAAAAATCAATTGAAAGAAAAGATCTAAGTCTCTTGTTGCAAGCTGGATTCTTTGGTATTTTCCTGACTTTTATTCCTGAATTTTGGGCATTACAGTATTTGCCAGTGGGTAAAGTGGCATTTATTTTTGTATTAGCTCCATTCTTTACTGCACTTTTTTCTCGATTACATGGATTAGAAAAATTTACTTATAAAAAATTACTAGGTTTAGCTATTGGTTTTGCTGGTTTTATTCCAGTATTGCTTTCTAAGACTGGTGAAGCTAAAGATACTTTGTCTTTCTTTAGTTTTGATCTACCCGAAATAGCATTAATATTTGCAGTAGGGTGCTATGCTTATAGTTGGATTGTTATTAAACGGCTTACCAATCAAGCAGAATATTCGCCTTGGTTTGTAAGTGGTTTTTCTATGATAGAAGGTGGTCTTGCAGCTCTTGCAACATCTTTCTTTTATGATGGTTGGTATACTGGAGTTTCTCCTGTGACAGCATGGGGTCCTCTTTTATGGTATGTTTTCTTGCTTATGAGTGTTGCTATAACTTGTTTTGTTTTATACATCTATTTACTCAAGCAATATTCTCCAACCCTTATATCATTTTTTGGATTTACACGTTCATTTTTTGGTGCATTTTATGGTTGGATTTTCTTAAATGAAGTTGTTCATTGGACATTTTATCCTTCGATTTTTGTAGTATCTATTGGGTTATATCTTTTTTATCAAGAAGAACTTTCTTTAGAAAAATAACTATAATTTTGGGCGAATATTGTTTGTCAATTTTATAAAAACAACATTCGCTCTTTTTTTTGAAATTATATTCTTAAATTAAATAATTCTTGACATAAATGCCTATAAGACGCGATGTTGATACTCTTAAGGTAGTTTATGAAGCAGGTATAAAAATTAGAGGGTTTAATGGATATTTTATCATTAGGTGTTGCTCCGATTCTTTTATTATATATTATGTATCCATTGCAAGGAGCCCTGGGTAAGATTGCTCTGCTGTCTGGGCCTTTTACTACGTATGTTGCACTGTTGTTACTTTTCACCGGTTCTTTTATGGTAACAATGCATTATTTAACTCAAACATCAAAAGTAAGATTAGAAAAATGGGATATATTACTGTTGTTGCAAGGTGCTTTTTTTGGTTTATACATACGTTATCTTACTTGTTTTTGGTCTTTACAGTATCTAACTGTTGGTAAAGTTTATTTTCTCTTTTTACTTGCACCATTTTTTACAGCTTTTTTTTCTAAGATGTGTGGAACCGAAACACTGTCTTATAAAAAACTCTTAAGTCTTGGTATTGGTATTCTTGGATTTATTCCCGTTGTTATTGCAGAAAGTGCTTCTGAATCTGGATTCGAAAGTTTTTATGCTTTTAATCTTCCAGAGGTTATACTTATTATAGGTGTTGCATGTTATGCTTATAATTGGGTTATTGTTAAACGACTTTTAGTCGAAACACGGCACTCTCTATGGACAATAAATGGTATTACTATGATAGGAGCTTCTCTGGCAACTATCATTACAGCGTTCTTTTATGATGGTTGGTATACAGGAATTTTTCCCATTACTCAGTTACAAC
The DNA here is from genome assembly GCA_047631715.1 of Alteromonas naphthalenivorans. GTDB lineage: Bacteria > Babelota > Babeliae > Babelales > CAIQNR01 > CBFHTA01. Next base: position 963 of record JBLICC010000006.1, on the reverse strand, counting down.
CATTTATAGGATATTCTTTTCTTGTAGCTTGTGTGGGAGCCTTGTGTTTTACATTACATTCACTTTTATTGAAAAAATTTTCAGCTACATTGGTTGCATTTTTTTGTTTAATAGAGCCATTTGTTGCTTCTATTTATGGGTATTTACTTCTCGGTGAGCCTCTGTCTCTTATTCAAATACCGTCTTTGGGTATTGTATCAATTGGATTATATATCTTTTATCAAGATGAGCTAAAGGTAGAATGAAAAAAATGAATTTAAAGAAATTTGGAGTTATTCCATTAATTATTTTATATATGGTGTTCCCTCTTTCTTTTAGTCTAAGTAAGATGGGCATGTTGTATGCTCCATCTACAACCTTTATTGCTTTAAGAATGGTACTGTCGGGGCTCTTTTTTTTAGTATGCTTTGCTATTCAGCACAAAGGGCGATTTACGCTTACATTTGTTGATTACCGGCTGTTTTTTAAAGCAAGTTTTTTTGGTATTTATCTAACCTATGTTCCTGAGCTTTGGGCATTGCAATATTTATCAGTTGCCAAAAGTGCCTTTCTTTTTGTTCTAGCACCATTTTTTACTGCACTTTTTACGCATATTTATGAAAAAGAAATTTTTTCTAACAAAAAAATTATTGGGTTAATGATTGGTCTAGTCGGTTTCATCCCTATACTTATTGCAACAACGAGTACCGAGGAAACATTTAAAAGTTTTTCCTTTCTTAATTTGCCAGAAATTATAACTATTCTATCTGTGGCTTGTTATGCTTATAGTTGGATTCCTATTAAACAATTAATGAATGATAAAAAGTATTCGCCATGGCTTATTAATGGTGTTGCTATGTTGGGTGGTGGCATAGGCGCAACTGTTACAGCATTTTTTTGTGATGGTTGGTATACAGGAGTTTCTCCTGTAACCAACTGGACTGCGCTCTCCTGGTATTTATTCTTGATTCTTTTAGTTGGTGT
>JBLICC010000005.1:0-24500 GCA_047631715.1 Alteromonas naphthalenivorans | reverse complement strand
CTTGATATTATCTTCTCGATCATCAATAAAAATAACGTTTTGTGGGTTTTTATGCATGTCCACAGACATTAATGCTTTATTGAATGCTTTAGTATCTGGCTTTTGTATCCATTGATCATACGCTGGTGTAATAGGATTAATCGTATTTTGTAATCGATTAAAGTAAGTAAAGTAGTGTGGGTAGTCATGTTGCAGATATTCTAGAGTTACTGGGCCAATATTAGAAAAAAGGTATTGGTGACAGTTTTCTTGATGTAATTCTTTAACTATTTTAAATGTTTTTTTATTGGGTACATAAATAGCGTTTGCTTGTTTATTGAGTTCTCTATATAAATATTTATAACCTTTTGCCGCTTCAAAGTATGGTTGTGGAGAGTAAGCAGGGCGATTTCTATGATAGTAATAAGCTGTGCGTACTTGTTTGTTCATTGTTGCTTTAAAAAGCTCATATAAAAATTTTGGTTTGTCTTCTACGCTTAATAGGCCTTTGCGTAAAAATGCATGATAAGGTTTTTCGAATAAACAATCATGAATATCCCATAGAATAACAGGTTTTTGTTTTTCAAATGTTGTATGCGCTTCCTGTGTGTTTGCAAAAGAAGGACTCAAATATAATGTTTGTTCTGGTTGAATTGCTTTATCTAGAAAATAGGGTGCAGCTATAAAAGCTAATAACATAAGTCCAAAAATATATCGTTTTTTCATAATTATCCTTCGTTTTTACTCCACCTTTTTTTAAGATAAATTTTACTCTATAAACTTATTATAGTTATAAATTTCTATTTGTCAATTGGGTGTGTGTGGGTTTAGTGACTTAAAATCAAGCTTAATAAAAAATCCCCACCAAAAATAGGCGGGGAAATTTATAAAAAGGAGGTTCATGTTTAAAAAGCTATTTTAAGCTCATGTGCCAAGATATCTTCAAGTTGTTGGCTTGTAGAACCTTTGGGATAATAAATGCCAATATCAAAACCATTTTCTATCGCTGCTTGAACGTTTTCAAGCTTATCATCGATAAAAATAGTTATTTGGCTACGATGTTGATTTTTATGTAAAAATACTTGGTATATTAGTTTATCGGGCTTATGCATCCAGCCATTATCTTCCGAAGCTATTACTTTATACCTTTGGTCTTCTAAGAATTTTAGAATAAAGTTGTAAAGAGACTGATTTTCAGCTTGTTTTTCTTTTAAAAGCTCAACTTGAGCATCAAGTAATCCTTGACCCATATTAGAGAGTACGGCATGAGTATGCCCGTTATTTGAAAGATTTTGCATGAAAGTGACCATTGTAAGGTCAAGAATATTTGCTTGTTGAGCAAATATTCTTAAAAGTTGTGCTGTTTCTGGGTCTGTTTTTTCTAGTTCTGCAAACATTGCATCCCAAACAAATCCGCGAGGGTCGCCTGCTTTTTTAAGGTTCTTTTTGTGTCGCCAGAGCTTAAGAAAGGTCCAAAGAGCTTTGATAGTTTTAAAGAAGCCTTTTTCTTTGAGGGCATAGGCTGTCATTTTGCCTATTTTAACATGTTTTTCGAAGATAACGCTGTTAAGGTCCCATGCAAAACAAACCTGTTTACCTTGAGCTTGAGAAACTTTAAAGCCCTGACGGTAGACTGGCGTTACAGCATACGTAGAAATAGCGTAAAAAAAGAAAAAAGAAAGCAAAACTTTCTTCATGATATACCCCAATATTTAGAAAAATAACCCACATTCGATACTCATAATAACATACCAAATGCGGGTTGTAAAAAGCCTCTGTAGGCTTATTAGCTTATTTTTTTAATACCTTTTCGGCGCAATAATCGCTCAAATTGAATTTCATCGTAGTGGTCGATTACTAAGTCTGATTCATGAAGTGCATCTCGGTCTCCGGCGGTATTTATTCCGACACAGAACATTCCAGCTCGTTTTGCTGCACGTACACCATGGGCAGAATCTTCGAATGCAATGCAATATTCGGGTTCTACGCCTAGTTGTTGAGCAACATGAAGGTAGAGGTCGGGATCTGGTTTTGCTTTGTTGTTAACGTAGGTAATGTTATAAATATGCTTGCCAAAGTATTTTTTTAAATCGAGTGCTTTGTCTGATAGTTGCAAAGTATTATCATCAGCATTTGTTGCTATGCCAACCATAACTTCGTTTTCTAAAACAGTTCTGTGAAATTTCTCAAAGCCATCAATAAATTTGAGACCTTCTTGTAAAAGTACCGAAGCTCTTCGTTTTTTTTCTTCCATGAGTTCTTCGAGTGCATGCTCAAGATTAAATCTTTCTTTGAGAAGTGCACATGTATTGTGAATAGCTGAACCTTTGAGCTGTTTTTCGAGTTCATCGTGCAGTTCTTGAGTGACTTCTACACCTCTGCTCGTTAATAATTCTTTGGTTGCACTTTTCCAAATGTGTTCGGAATCTGTTATTGTTCCATCCATGTCGAAAATAATTGCTTTGTATTTCATGATGTCCCCTTTTATCTTGGAGTTGAAAATATACTCAATAGTAGTACCTTGGTATTCAATTGTTTATCCCCTTTAAGTTCAGAAGGATACCTTATTATGCATAATAAATACAAAGGTCTTATCGCATTGGTTGCTCCAAGTGCTGCAGTAGTAACGTTTTTTGTTTTGAGATTTGCTAAATTGAGTCCAATTATAGGATCAAGTTGGGGATTCTTTTCATTATCAGATGTTGTTATGCCACTTACGGGAACATTAGGGCTTGGTTTTGGTGTATGTGCAGTGTTGGCTCGGTTAAGTTATAAAGTATTATTTCTTCGTGCTTCATTAACAACGATCTTGTACTATTTACCAGGTTTTTGTGCTGCAGGTTCTTGGGCAAAAAAGGGCCCATTGTTTCGCTTGTTGTTACCTATTGTTTGTATGATATTATTTGTTGTTCATCCAGTAGGGTTTATGGCTGCTCCTTATTGTTTATATTGGTTGATTCCAATAGCTCTTTATTTTCTTAATAATAAATCAATTTTTTTACAATCGCTTTCAAGTACATTTGTAGCGCATGCGGTTGGTTCTGTTATTTGGTTATATAGTTTTGATATGTCATCTCAAATGTGGCTAGGATTAATACCTGTTGTTGCGGTTGAACGTTTGTTCTTTGCGTCTGCAATGACACTGGTATATATAACTGGTCGCGCTTGTAAGCGTATAGCTGTATCGAGAGTATTGTCATATTCTTAATAGAGAGAGGAAGTAGTGATTAAGCATTTAGCAATGATAATGGATGGTAATAGACGGTGGGCAAAGAAAAATAAATTAAGTTATGCATCGGGGTATACTGAAGGTGGTTTTGGTGCAGCTAAAATTGCAGCAAAATATTGTTTGGATGCTGGTATTAAGTATTTGTCTCTTTATACTTTTTCTCTCGAAAATTTTAATCGACCACAACATGAACTTGATCTTCTCTTTAATTGTATTGTTGATGGTGGAAAAAAAAATTTAGCATTTTTTAATAAAGAAAATGTACGTGTTAAATTTATAGGGGACAGAGATAGGTTCCCTGAAATAGTGTTGCCAACAGTTAAATTGTTAGAAGAAGGCACAAAAAGCAATAATGCTTTACAAGTAAATTTTTTATTTTGTTATGGAGCACGGCAAGAACTTGTATGTAGCATTAAGCGTTTAGTTAGTAAGGTCAAGAAGGGGTTATTATCAGAAGATCAAATTTCTGAACAAACATTAGAAGAATGTTTATGGACTTCTGGCATTCCTCAACCCGAACTTATTATTCGTACAAGTGGCACGCAAAGATTAAGTAATTTTTTATTGTATCAAGCTGCATATAGTGAATTTTGTTTTTTAGATTGTTTATGGCCCGATATTACACGAGAAGATATTGAAGGTGCCGTTAGTGATTATTTGGGGATGCAAAAGAATTTTGGTACATGAAGGTAACAATTTTGGGTAGTGGTGCTTGGGGTACTGCTATTGCAACGGTTCTTGCTCATAATCATCACGAAGTTACTCTTTGGACGCATGAACAAGATGTTGTACAAACCATTAACGAACAACATGTAAATACTCATTATCTACCCGATGTTCTATTACATCATGCGATTAGTGCAACAACTAACAAAGAACAAGCTTTACATCAAGCTGATTGGGTTTTTGAAGCTATTCCTGTTAAATATATGAGATCCGTACTTGAGCAATTTGTGCCTTATTATACTCAAGAACAGCAATGGGTAGTATTGAGTAAAGGCATAGAGCAAAATACAAAGTTATTACCATCTCAAATTTTAGATGATGTTTTTTCTTCGTCTGTGCAGAGTGTGGTGTTAGCAGGTCCTAGTTTTGCTAAAGATGTTGTTGCTCAGCAGCTTACTGCGGTTTCTATAGCATCGAAACATTCAATATTATTAAATAACTTAAAAGAACTGATGACAACTGATTATTTTAAGTTATCTCCAACCGAAGATGTTATAGGGGTGCAATTGTGCGCTGCGCTTAAAAACGTTATTACGTTTGGTATAGGAATGCTTAATGGATTGATGTGTACAGATAACACAAAGGCATTCTTTTTTGTACAAAGTCTAAAAGAGATGCGGCAGTTGGTTATTGCATGTGGAGGACAGGCCTCAACAGTTGAAGGGTATGCTGGCGTGGGTGACCTTATTTTAACAGCGTTTGGTTTGCATAGTAGAAATCTGATTGCAGGTAAGGCGTTTATTGATAAAACAGAGCAGCCGAATCAGCGTGTTGTTCCCGAGAGTTTAAATACTATTGTGTCGGTGAATCAGTTGATAGAAGAAAAAAACCTCCATTTGGTGTTGTTGAAGTCGATCTATTCAGTTGTTGCTAAAGATAAAGAGCCATCTTATATATTACAACAACTTGCTCATTAGTTATTCTTGTTCTGCTTCTTCTGAATCTTCTTCTAGATATTCATCGGTTTCTTCGTAACTTTCTTGATATTTTTCTTTTTCAAATGTTTGAAGATTGTTCCAAGCTCCAAAATCTATGTTTCTTGTTGGTATTGTTTGAATTTCAGCAAGCATAGCAGCAAGTAAAACAGTCATAGTTGCTTTGAGGCTATTGAGTTCAGCATAAGAATTTTTTAATTGATCCATATAATTTTGAGGATTAATTTCTTCTGATACTGTAGTTTCTTCTACTGGTTGAGCTTCTTCTGAATAAATATTCATCGCGGTTAACAAAAGCAAAGCTAATAGATTTTTTTTCATATATCTTCCTTAAATAAAAAAATTATATATAAGAACTAGATGTATAAAAAAGAAGAGATGTTTGTCAATCTATACTTTGAGTTGAACAGAAAAAGGTTCTTTTAATGATACAAAAGAACCAGCCAAAGGTTTTTGGTCAAAGACAATGCATCGTTTACAAGAGTGGTTTTGAGAAGTTTCATAAGTATGATACACGGTAATTGGTATATTATATCTTTCTAAAAATTGTTTTACTTCCGTTACAGTTTTTCCTTTACAAGAAGGAAATAAAAGCGCTTCTGCTTTTTGAGATGCACTATAAATAATGGCTCCACTTGAATTTATCTCTTCATTGGGAGCAGGTATTTGTGCCAAACAGGTACCTTCTGGTTGATCACTTTGAACTTCAAAGGTGCGATATCTTATTTTTAAATCTTTTAATTTTTTTGAATAATCATTAAAAAGAGTTCCACGTATATTAGGTATGCATGGTTGAACAGGTTTTTTAGATAATACAAAAAAAATTGTTTGTTGTGGTTTAATGGCACTATGAGCTTGTGGTGTTTGACTAATAATAGTTCCTGCAGCAATATCAGGATCTTCTTGTTGGCTAATCATGCGCATGTTTAAATTATTCTTTGATAAAAGAACAGCTGCTTCGGGTAATGTTTTACCAACTATGATAGGTGTTTGTATAACTGATTGGTAAAAAAAGAAAGCAAAGAATTGATAGCCCAATATAAAACATATAAAAGGTGTTATCCAATAAGAATCTTTTAAGTATTTAGAAAAAAATGAACGTGTCATAAATAAAACTTCGATTATCTGCAGTCAACCAATAAGCCGGATTCTGTTTCTATTAAATTGCTTTAATAAATGGCAACCATGTATCTAAGCGACATACCCGCATGTTTAACCGGAACAAACTACCGACACATGCCTATTTTGTCTTGCTCCAAGTAGGGTTTACCCCACACAAGCATTACTACTTATGTCCGTACGCTCTTACCGCACATTTTCACCCTTACCAACTACCAACGTAGAAGGCGGTTTAGTTTCTGTGGCACTTTCCGTGAGCTCACGCTCCCCTTGATTGAAAACTTACGTTTTCTTCCAAGGTACTTTGTTTGTTAGGAGTCCGGACTTTCCTCTCTTAAGATTACTCTTAAAAGCGATTGCCTCGTTTAACTGCAGATAACCATTTCAAAGAAATATACAATAAAACAAAATTACCAATAAATCTTAAGCTTGTACAGAGGCAAGGTATAAGTTGCCTTTGCGAGCTTAAGATCGTGGTATGAAATGTGATAAGTAAAAAAGAAATAAGGGTTATAAGAAGAAGCCATATTTTAGAGGCTGCTTTATCAAGCATAAACCATGCAAACGTATAGCTTAAAAGTGCAGCAAAAAAATCTATTCCAAGAGTAGTATATATAAGTGTTGATTCGGCAGCTAAAAGAAAAAAAATAAATAAAGTAAAAGGCCAAGTTTGTTTTTTAAAAAGGGTTATAAGAGAAAATATATATAAAAAATAAAGGCATTGGTGTGAAAAAATTTGAATAAAAAAGAGATCTAGAAAAAAGAAGAAAATGGTAAGAGAAATACAATAGAGTTCTTGATGCATCATACTCTTTTCGATTAAAGATTCTAATCTAGTTATCCTTGTTATTCTATGTTGACAATTAATGATGATCAAGTAGATTATACGCGTTGTTGAAATTTTAATATTTTTTTAGGAGTTTTAGAGTATGAAGAATAAATTAATGGGAGCGCTGTTTGCGATTTCTATGATTGTTGCTATTCCTGTATGTGCAGCAGATGTTGAAGCGGAAATTTTTGAGCCAGCAGCAGAATTTGTTGATACGGGTGACGTTGTAGTACCAGGAACAAGTTTTTCTTTATCTGGTCTTATTAAGTGGCCTTATCAGCAAATAATGGATTTAAAAGATAAACGTCCATTTGTAAGTGGTGTTCTTTTAACAGCCGCAGTTTTTGCAGCGATACATTATGGTACAGATATGTGCGATAAAGATAAAAAACGAGACAAGCAAGAGGATCTTTTTTAGAATCTTGTTTGAAATGGAGTTATAAGGTAAAAACAAAAGGCTGCTTAAGCGGCCTTTTTTAGTTGTAAGGAATGAAAATGAAAAAGACGCTGAAGGGATTATTTGTTAAAAGTAGTCTTGTTATTTTTTTTAATACAGCGGCTTTTATTTTAGGTTTTTTCTTTTTTTTATTTAGACATCCTGTTGTTGATTTTTCTGTACTCGAGCGATACGATCCGGGTAAACCTTCAATTTTATTAGATGAAAAAGGTAAAGAATGGGGGCGGTTTCAGATTGATAAACGTAATCCTGTAAGTATTAAACAAATGCCACCGCATCTTTTACATGCATTTATTGCAGCTGAAGATTGGAATTTTTTTAAGCATTCTGGTTTATCATGGCGGGGTATTATACGTTCTACATTTGTTAATGTATATCATGGACGTATTGTGCAAGGTGCAAGTACAATTACTCAGCAATTAATTAAGTTATTGTATTTTGATCCTACAAAAAGTTTTAGAAGGAAATTTAAAGAACAGTTTTTTACGCTTATGGTAGAGCAGCAGTTTACTAAAGATCAGATTCTAGAAACATATTTAAATCATGTTTATTTTGGGTGTGGTATTTATGGAGTAGAAGCCGCCTCACAAAGATTTTGGAATAAAAAAGCATTAGATATTTCTGCTGATCAAGCAGCAACATTAGCGGCAATTGTTTGTTCTCCTGGTAATTATTGTCCTTTATTGTATCCACTTTCTGCGGAGCATAGACGTAATATTGTTTTGGGGAAAATGAAGCATTTAAAATTTTTATCTGCAGAACAATATAGTGAGGCGATACATACAAAAATGTTATTGCAGTCTCCTGATGCTTTGTATAGTGCTCCTCATTTAAAAGAAACATTACGTACGTGGCTCGAAGAAGAATTTGGTAAACAGCGTTTATATAGTGGCGGATTAAAAATTCAAACAACATTGAATAATGATTTGCAACGCAAAGCTGAGCGTGCTTTTAAAGAGCATTTTAAACATATACGGCAAAAGTATGGAGGAGACATAGAAGGTGCTCTTATTACTATGGATCGTTCTTCTGGAGAAATAAAAGCGCTCATAGGAGGAGTAAATTTTTCTGGTTCTCAGTTTAATAGAGCTTTGCAGGCTCACAGGCAACAGGGTTCAGTATTTAAACCAGTTTTATATGCAACTGCTTTAGAGCAGGGCATGAGTTTATTGGATACTGCTATTGATGAACCTCTTAAGATTCAAAGTGGAGGAGCGCTTTGGGAGCCACGTAATCATACGCGTACGTTTGAAGGAGAAATGACGCTTGCTCGTGCTCTTTCGTATTCTAACAATATTATTTCTATTAAAACGTTACTCGAAGTTGGTGTAGAAAAAGTGATAGTAGCAGCACGCAAAATGCATATTAAGGGACAACTCAATCCGTATCCATCTCTTGCATTGGGATGTGTTGATAGTACTTTATTCGAGGTTGCAGGTATGTTTAATGTGTTTGCTAATGGTGGTGTATATGTTGAGCCACATAGTGTGCGATGGGTAAAAGACGAGTGGGGCAAGAAAATTTATAGAAAAACCTATAATAAAGAACCGGTTATTGCTTCTCGAGTTGCTGATCAAATAGGTAAAACATTAACTGCAGGTATGGAACGAAAAAGAAAAACTACAAAACATTGGATCGATTCAGAGGCAATGAGTAAAACTGGCACAACTAACGATTCTCGAACCTGTTGGTTTGCGGGCTCAACACCAGAGCTTACTACTGCTCTTTATATTGGTTCTGATGATAATCGTCCTATGGGGCAATATGTTTATCCTGTACATACGGCGTATCCTATTTGGCTTGCTTTACACAAGCAGGTTAAGACAAAAACAAAACAATTTGCGTTTGATTCATCATTAAAGCCTATTTTCGCAGACTGGAAAACAGGAAAAATTGTTGCTCATCAAGCTTCGCGCGAAATTCATTCATTGCTCGTATAAGTTTATACCTGTTGACTCTTCCTTTTAAATTGAGGTACATCTAAAAGCAACTCTGCTTTAGAAAAAAGGATTGAGATGACAAAAAAAATTATGCTGATAGTACTTTGTTTTTTGACTGTGCAACTGAATGCAGAAGAAAGTTGGGGCAGTATTGGAAACTCATTTAAGAGCTTTGGAGATTCTATTGCAAAGGTTGGGAAAAGTGTTGGTTCTGCACTTGGCCAAATGGTAGGGTATGTTTCTTCTGATTATATATTTAATTTTATTGTATATAATGGTGTGCAAACAGGTATAAAGGTGCAAACAAGAGAGTATAAAAAAGTTATGGGAGGAAGATTTGAGGGAGGAATTGGTACTAGTATGACAATGCCTCTTGGGACCAATACTGGTACAAAATTTCATAAAACAAAACTTTATTTTTCTTTAGAGATTCCTCAATGTCGTGGCTATAATGGTGATTCTTATGATGAAACGCATTATACTTTAGCTGCAAAAAACGATAAAACGGTATATGTATATCACACGTATAATGATCCTGATTCGGGGCAACCTTCGGCTGAGCGTATTGGGGCAGTAACTGGTACGAGTAAAGAATTTAGTGGATTAATTTATAATGGTGCGGGAGGAACTGCTTCTATTGCGTTTGATTGGGCAGGAAAGAAAGTTACTGTGCCAGTTGAGGCAGGTACATTTAATGCATTAAGATCTACAAAAAGCAATCCATTAAGGCCTTCTACTCTCTTATTAAATGGTGGATCTGTTGCTTTAGCAAAAGAGGGATTGGGTGTTACGAGTAGTAGTGGATCGGGAAAAGATTCAACAAAGAGTACTAGCCCATCACGCTATAATTATCAAATAACATCTGCGGGCGGAATAGAAACGGGACTATTTCCTGGCAATTTTAGACAGCCTGGAATACAAAAAAATATTCCTAACTTACGAGATATTACTCCTTTTGAGTGTCAAATTTGGAATCAAGTTGCAACTGCTACAGAAGGTACTAGTTGGAGTCTTATGCCTGTAGAAATGCCAAATCAACCTTTATGGTTTATGTATACGGGCCAAGCGATTGCGAATAATGGATCACTCGTTGATATTCCGATAGGTCTTGTTCCTGAAGGGAAATGTGTTGCTTTGATGATGTTGCGACCTCCTGTTTCTCAACAACTTGCAAAATTGTATATGGTACGAATTAATACAACAGATGAAGCGGTAGCGAAAAACTTTTTAACTCAACTTGCTCATACAAAAATACCTAAATATAATATACCGATTCCTTCCAAGAAGTTTATTGCACAGGCTCAAAAAACAATTTTGACTGAAAAATTACCTGATAATGTTGGGTACTTAGATAATGGAAAAGGGCTTAAGGGTGTTATTACGGGAATGGATATTTTTGCTTCATACGGCCAAGCTTCAATAGGGCCTTTCTTTTATACTGTAACGGCACCTCAGTATGCTATTTCTTCAGTACAAGCTGTGTTTATGCAATTTATTACTAATCTTACACAAGGTGCTCAAAAAGAACTTAATCAATATATTCAACGATGGGTAAAAGCATATCCTGGAAATCCAGAGGGTGTTAAACGAGCACTAGAAACATTTTTAATAAAAAATGGAACCAAAAGTATGATTCTAAAAAGTGGCGATAAAGAGTATTTAAGCCCGAGTGGTTATGCGATGCTTAATACAGTTTTATATGGTCCAACAAGTGTGAGTCGTATGTCTGTTTGGTATCCTATGTCTCAAAGAACAGCTATTACTGTTCCTGTGACATGGGCAGATTCAAAAGATATAATAATTGTGTAGCGAGAAGCATTGGATCTTGAGCAATTGTTTTTTGTTCAAGTACTGTAAATAGTTGAGGATGCATAGTATGCATAGCATATGCATTATCAACTTGATGTGTGTTTCCAGCAATTTCTAAGGGAATTGTAATACATTGTTTTTCAAAGAAAGCTGTTTCAAAAAGAGTTCCGGCGCCCGATCTGCAAATAACAATGTCTGCTGCCTGATAATATTTTGTAATCTGTTGCTCATAAGAAAAAACATGTGCAGGAATATGCATTTGCTCATAAAAAGTTGTTAAATGTTCTGTCTCGTTTGTACCTGATTGGTGAATAATCTGTAATTTTGATCGATCCAAAAATTGTATAGTTCTACAGATAAGATTATTCAAAAAAGTTGATCCTTGAGAGCCACCTAAAATAAAAAGTGTTATTTTTTCTGGATCATAATCAAGAGATGCTAAAGCTTTTGTTTTATGATGTGTTTGTTTGTCTTTTATGGCAAATCGTACAGGATACGGTAGCAAAGAACATGAACGTCTAAAATATTTTTGAGTATCTTTAAAAGTAATAAAAAGATTTTTTGCGCAAGGAGCAATGAATCGAGATGCTTTCCCTGGTTTAACATTAAGTTCTAAAAGCTCTACAGGAATCAATAAGCAGCGCGCAGCAAGGCATACGGGGATTGATATATAACCTCCGGTACTCACAATTTTTTGAGGTCGGTTTTGTATAAAAACAACTAAGCTTTTAAAAAAACTTCTTGTAAATTGCCACATAAACAAAGGTAGTAACCAAGGTTTTTTGTAAGGAACGTTATCAAAATTTAAAGTAATATGTTTGGCAATCCAAGGAAACTGTTTGCTAATAGTAGCATCAAGTTCTGTATGAGTTGTAAAAAAGAATACGTCTGTATCTTTGGATCGTTCTTGTTCAATACGAGTGAGGCAGGGAATAATATGTCCGCCAGAGCGTGCAGCAACGCCACAGATGATTGTTTTTTTCATGATTCTTTTGTTTTGCAACGAGATAAAAATAAGTGAAGCGAATTGCGCATCTCTACGTCTTTGATCTTTAAGAGTGCTCGTGCTTCTAGTGAATTTAAAGTTACTTTTTCTCGCGGGGTAGATTGAGTTTTAATTGTTTTTTTAAAATTTTTCTTTTGTTCAATACGAGTTGCATGTTTAAACCGTATCTTTTTTATATAGGGTTTATCGAGGTGACCGTTAATGGTTTTAATTAAAACCGAGGAAAGCATATACAGTTCTTGGAGCCAGGCTGCTTCGTATACTCCTATTACAATGGTGTCTTCATAGATTTTTTCAAGAGTTATTTTATCATGTAGAGAGCCAACAATAGTAGGCCATTCAGAAAGTAATTTTGTTTTCCATGAATTGGTGTTCATGCTAAAAGAACCATTAAGAACATGTTTGAGTGATTTAAACATAGGCTATACCAATGACTTTTGTAAGAATAAATTACGCCAAAATATTTTGGAGCTTCCAGGCATAGGTGGTTTTTGAAGCCCTTTTTCAAATAAGTTAATCATAGATTGTGTACGTACTGTAGCATTTTGGTTTTGAGAAGCAACAGCTTTTTTATGATGTGTGCACCAGTAATCTAAAAAGAGATCTAGTAGTTCTATGCTTTCTACTTCTGTAATTTGTGTTGAACTAAGCTCTTTTAAAAATGCATTTGGATCAATGTTAAAAGACATAAAGTGTGTACCAAAAGCAAATGCTTCTTGTGTTGCATGTTCGGTACCAAAAGATTGTATAACACATCGAGATCGAATAGTTCCTAGTACCATCTGTTTGCGTTGAGCAACAAAAATAAAATGATAACCAGGTGGAGGCTCTTCAACAATTTTTAATAAACTATTAGCACATGCAGGAGTTAAAAAATCTGCTTTGGTTAAAATGAAAAAATATTTTTGATTAGATTCTAAAGAAAAATCTGTTTTTTTAGAAATACCATCAAGTAAATCAAGTGTGTAGCGTTTTTCTGGTTCTATCCATAATATACTATGATGTTGTTTGTTTTTAATGAGTTGGCAGGTGGTACAAGTTCCGCACGTATTATGTTCACAAAAAATTGTTTGTAGATAGTTATAAACAATAGTTTGAGTCTGTGTTCGAGGAACAATAAAGAGTTGTGCTGGAGCTGGTTGTACCATACTTATTTACCGATACGTTTAGAAAGTTCTTCTACTGCTTTATCTGCCAATAGTTCTTGTGAATCTATTGCATCAAGTATAACCACATCTGTTCTATTTTTAAAAAGTTCTTCAAATCCATCAAGTGTTTTATGAATAAAAGCTTCTTCTTGTTCAAAAGTAGTAAGTGCAATATTACGTTTTTTAATACGTTCAAGTGCTTTTTCTACCGATAATTTTAAATAGAACGTTACATTGGGTTTAACGTTATTCATGGCCCAAGTGCTTACCGCATCTATTGTCGGTATATCGAGTCCACGAGCATATCCTTGATAAACTAACGAAGAATCTGCCATGCGATCAGAAATAACAAGAGAGCCATTTTTGAGTGCAGGAATTACTAATTTTTCAAAGTGCTCCGCTCGGCTTGATGCAAAAAGTAAAAATTCAGCTTTGGCACACATTACAGCATCTGTTTGCAAAAGAATAGAACGAATTTTTTCACCCAGTGGAGTGCCGCCCGGTTCTTTTGTTAAAACACAACTATAATCTAGAAGCTTTTTATGTATATTTCTTGCGAGTGAAGATTTTCCTGATCCATCGATTCCTTCGATTGATACTAAGAAACCATCTTGTATTTTTTTCATTATATACCATACTATTGTGAACTGATAAGGTTATTAGTTACTAGTATAGCTTTAATAGAAAAATAAAACACAGGGAATTGTTATGAAGCATTTATTGTTTACTGTTCTTATAGTAACGAATCAAATTTATACAGCATCAGAGAAATTATTAGAAACGAAAGAAACAGAAAAAAGTATCGAAGATTTACAAGCTGAGTATCAAACTGAAAAAAATCTTTCTTTTCGAAAAAACGGCTTATCGTGTTTTACCAACTCTAAAACCATAAATTACTCTCTTATGATAGAGGTCTGCAGTCACTTTGTAATAGCTCCATCAAGGCTTATTAAATTAAACCTTAGTTGGAATCATTTAGAAAATATTGATGAAGATTCTTTTAGATATTTTTCTGGATTAGAAGAACTTGATCTTATGACCAATCACTTAACTCAAGTTAAAGCAGGTGCTTTAACAGGTTTAGTAAAATTAAAAAAACTTGATCTTTGGAATAATGAATTAACAAAAATTGATCCAAGTATTTTTAAAGATCTTACTGCATTAGAAGAACTTAATATTGGGTATAATTCTCAATTAACTCAAAAAAACATACAAGAAATTAGAGAGGCGTTGCCTAGAGTAAAGGTATTAGCATAAAATATTTCTAGACCTATCTTTTTGAAAAAAAACATTTAGGCTAAAATAACAGTTGCTTTGATAAGAGAGGGTCAGTGTTATGCAAAAAAAGCTTCATGTTGTTCATGTTATTTCTAATCTTGGTGTGGGTGGTGCAGAAGGTGTTTTGTATCAGCTTTTACATCATATCGATAATTCTAAATTTAAACATACGGTTCTCTACTTTCATGATGGTCCTTATGTAGAAAAAATAAAAAAGCTTGGTATTAAGACCTATCAAGTTACTGGGTTGCTTTGTGCATACGATCCAGTTTTTATGTTTCGACTGTTTTCTTTGATTAAAAAACTTAATCCTGATTGTTTACACACGTTACTGTGGGCAGCAAATCTGCTAGGAAGATTAATAGCCTCTTATTTACAGATTCCACATGTAGAAGTACTTCATAACAATATTGATCAGAACGGTGTAGTGCGTATGGCGTTTGATCGTTTAACAGCAAATCAGAGGGGCGAGCTTGTTGTTGTTTCTGATGGAGTACATGATTCGCTTAAGCATTATGCACCATGGTTAATTGTTCGGTCTGCGCAAGTGATAAAAAATGGTATTGATAGTAATCAGCAAGAGGGTGAAAAAATCACTCGAGAAAGCCTTGGCCTTACTCCAGGACATTTTGTGATTGGATCGGTAGGTAGATTTGAGTGGGTTAAAAATTATGGTTTACTACTGACAGCTTTTGCTCTTTTGTATGACGATCATAGAAAGGCTCGTTTAGTGCTGGTTGGCCAAGGGTCTCAAGAGCAGTTTTTAAGAACAAGAGCCTATGATTTGGGTATAGAAGATAGAGTTATTTTTGTGGTTGGCAAAGATGCTCAACACTATTATGAGCTATTTGATTGTTTTGTTTTGACTTCGCATAAAGAGGGAATTTCTCTTGCTTTGCTCGAGGCTATGCGAGCAGGTGTGGTGCCAGTGGTAACGAGTGTAGATCAAAAACATGATGTTATTGAGCATAAAAAAGATGGTTTTTTGGTTTCTGCAGGAGACCCAGAGGCTTTGGCTAAAAGTCTTGATGGGTTAATTCAGAGCCGAGCACTGTGTCGTCGTATAGCTGTAAATGCTAAAAAGAGGGTTCTGTCTGACTTTAAGATAGAAACGATGATTCAAGAATATGAGAAGGTCTATCAAAAAGTTACTTTTGATAGATTGTCTTAATAAAAATAACAAATTAATTGTAGAAATAATTTGATTTTTTGGATCGATTACGATACATTTTAACTTGTTGTATGAGTCGACCGATTCATGAAATACTTAATCACGATAACCTCCATTTCCCCTATCCGACGTTCTGCCGGGTGGGGGAAAATTCATTAAATAAGCATATTTTCTTTAAAAGTCATTTCTGTAGAGAGTATTGGAATAGATGGTTCATCTTCATTTTGATAGAAATTTTTACTTAAATAGGCCCGTCCAGAATCTCCACAAATCATGACAACAACATCATCTTTTGTTAAAGATGCTAATTTTTTATGAACTCCTACGGCTACAGCTCCGGTGCTTGGTCCACCCAATAGTCCATAGGTATGAGCAAGAGTTTTGAGCATAGTAAGTGCTTCGGCATCACCAATATTAATAATTTCGTCTATAACGTCGTAGTTAATCACCTTTGACGTAAAATCTATACCAATGCCTTCGATGGCGTATGGTTTGGGGTTGCCATTGGTTGCCCTAAGAGAATTTTCTGAATCCATACCAATAACTTTGATATCAGGATTTTTTTCTTTTAAATACTGTCCGGCTCCGCTAGCAGTTCCTCCGGTACCTAATCCAGCAAAATAGTGGGTAATGGTGCCGTTGGTTTGTTCCCAGATTTCTGGTCCCAAAAGATTATAGTGTGCCCATCTATTTTCGATATTATAGTACTGATCCGGCATAAACGATCCTGGAATTTGTTCGTGAAGTGCTTTTGCTTGCATATGGTAACTTTTGGGATCATTAATAAAAGTGGTTGCCGGGCAAACAACTACTTGTGCTCCATAAGCTTTGAGGGTTTGGTATTTTTCGCGGCTGATTTTTTCTGAAACCGTTATAATTACTTTGTAACCTTTTAAGACTCCTATCATAGCTAAAGCAATGCCTTGGTTTCCTGATGAGGCATCGATGATAGTACCACCTGGTTGAAGCAGTTTTTTTTGTTCTGCTTTTTCTATCATATAAAGAGCGGAGCGATCTTTAACGCTACCTCCCGGATTTAAATATTCAAGTTTTGCTAAAATAGTTGCGGGTGTATTGAGAGGAAGTTTTACGAGGGGTGTGTTGCCAATTGCTTCGATGATTGTTTTGTGGTGCATAAAAATCTCTTTTTTATCTAAGTTCTAAACTGTTTGTGCCTAGCATAAACGATTAGAGCGATCGATACAAAGAAATATGTTCTTCTACCATAGCAGCGGTAGTAAACTCAGAGAGATCTTCTTGGTGAGAACTAAGCTTTTGGTATAACTGTTTATCTTTAGCAAGAGAGAGCATACCTTTTCCAAGAGCTTCTTTATCTTTTGGTTTATAAAGTAACCCGTTTTGGCCATGATTAATAATATCACTAATGCCACCTACGTTATAGGCAATAACTGGAAGTTTTAAAAAGCGTGCTTCTACAATGGCACAAGGTAGACCTTCCCACAAAGAAGATAAAAGAAATACATGCCAAGAACGCATAAGAGGGGCTACTATTTTTTGCCATCCATGTAGAGTAATAGCGTGCTGTAAATTATGTTGTTCAATCCATTTTTCTATTTGAGGACGCAAGAATCCATCGCCAATAATTTCTAGCTTAGAGTGGGGGTGATGCATATGGGTGTATGCGAACGCATGTAAAAGATCGAAGATATTTTTTTGTTCTTTAAAGCATGACACTGTTCCAAATACAAAAGATTTTGTAGAGGTTGTTTTTTGTGTAGCAGGAACAAAAAGATGATTATTAACAGCTGCTCTAATAATGGAATGTTTATAACCAAATGAGGGCAATAGATCAATGCCAACTTCAACATCTTTGGTAGAAACGCATACATAATGAGTGGTTATAAAACTGGTAATAACTTCGAGCACATAGCTCATGCTATAACTAAGCCATGATTGATGTTCATGAAAACCAAATCCATGAACGGTATGTACTCTATATTTTACTCCTGCAAACCAAGCAGCCCAGCGCCCTAAGTAGCCAGCTTTGGTACTATGGGTATGAACAATTAAATTTTTATATTTTGTTTTATATTTTTTAATGGTTCTTATGAGATCTAAAAAAGCTTTTAATTCAGAAAATCCGATTTCTCTTTTAAGAGCATCAAGAAGAATAACATTTGTTTTGGATTGTGTTTCTTGTACTAATTGACCTTCTGTTCCGGAGATAAGCCATGATTGATGTTGTTTTTGTAGTTCATTGAATAAAGAAAGGCATACTTTTTGTGCACCTCCTAATTCTAATTTTGTGACGATGTAAATAACATGGATCTCCTTTTTTTTCCCCATGACTATCCTTTATTTATTGGAGTAGCAATACAAACAATGCAATTAAAAATGCGTAAATTGAACAGGTTTCGATAAGTACTTGTGCTGTGAGACTTGTTCGAGAAAGTTGAGAATAACTTTCAGGATTAATTGCAAGATATTTACATGATTTGGTTGCTGTGTATCCAGAACCAATACCAACACCCAGAGTTCCGAGCCCCATAACAATGGCTGCTGCAATAAAAGGAATACCTCCTGTTGCAAGAGACATGGCAGATGGATTGGTTCCCAAAAGGGCAAAGGACATAACAAGAGAAAAAATAATAGGAGATTCTATAAGTGCTTCGCTAATAAGTGTAAAAGAAAGTATTTCTTTATAGGCATAACGATTAACACCTAAGCTTTTACATGCTTGGCGTGCAAAATGTGCAAGACCAATAGTTGGTCCAATGCTGCCGAGCCCAATACAGAGACCTGCGGCAATTAAGCGCATGCTTCCTGCCAAAGAGGTGACGTGTGGAATTTGTTCTTTAATAAAAAAAGAAATAATAAAAGCGAATAATAAAGGTGTTTGCATAAGCGATTGTGTTAAAAGCATAAGCATTTGAATTTTTTGATTAAAAAAAGGTTGTCGAGCAACCGCAAGGCAGGCAGCCTGTGCAGGAAAAGATGCAGCAATCCCAAGAACAAAACCTGTTAAACAAATTGCTAATCCAATTCCGGTAACACTGTAATGCATAAGAAATACATGTGGATTATCTGCGGGAGGAGTAAGAAACATAAAGCCAATAGTAAGACCAATGACCGCAGATGTTTCTATAAGTGCCATACTCAACATAAGTGTTCGTGTTATTTCTTCGCGTGCACTTGGTTGAATAATAAATGCTTTAAGGGCCGCTAAACTAGTTAGACCTTCTCCTATTCCTACTGCAACAGAATTACATCCAACAACTAATCCAACGGTTGCATAATGAAGAAATGATGTATCAAACATAATTAGGAGCCTTCTGAGTGTTCACCCTGAATACCGAGTGAAAGATAGGTTAACGAGAGCATAGCAAATACAAATGCTTGAATGCTGCCGGCAAAAATAGTAAAAAAGAATGCCATTAATAAATTGAATCCACAAAAATTTGCAAGAATACCTACCCAATGGCTACTGACGCTGCTTGTATAAATATTAGCAATAACAGAACCTCCGAGCATGTTTCCAAACAAACGGAATGATATAGAAATAATAGAAGCTAGTTTTCCTACTACATTAAGAGGAAACATAATAAAGAACGGTTGAAAGAATTCTTTTATGTATTCTTTGATGCCTTGTGCTTTAATTGCATAATAATTTGCATATAAGAAAGAGAGGGTTCCAAGAGCCAATGTTGTACTTAAATCTGCAGTTGGTTCTTCTAGATAAGGTAAAAGGCTTATAGTGTTACATATAAGAATAAAAATAAATAAAGCGAAGACAAAGCTAAAATGATGAAAGTTAAAGGTTCCCAGTGTTTGCGTACAGAGATCCATAAAACCTTCGGTTGCTGTTATGAGTGCGTAACGAACTCTGCTTTTTTTATTTTTAAAAACTAATCGCCCAATGACGATCAATAAAAGAATTACAATAAGAACAACCCACGTAGCGATTATCGTATCGGTGGTAATGTTATAAAAAGAGTGTGTGAAACCATATCGTTTAAATGGATTCCAAAACTCTTTCGCACCTAAGAGATTAAAATCATTCATTAAGAACTTTCTTTTTTATGACGACTGCCCAAAAACTCGCTAAAAAAGATACCAATACTAGTATAATGTTCAGAGAGGTTCTACGCAATATATAATTCCATAGAAATGCAATAAAGAAAATTCGTGCAAGCGCTATAAAAAAGAATGATACAAAATTACTTTTAACAGAATCTGTAGGTCCATGAGCAAAAGCAGACATTTTTCTGGTTAATAAAAAACCATATATACATCCCGTAATGCTGCCTAATGCAAAAGACTTAAGAATAAGTAAAAGTGTCATGGATTATATTTTTTTAATACCCTTGTAGTTCCAGTATTCTGCAACAAAGTTTTCTGATCCTGCAATAGCAATAAGGCCATGACGATCATTAACTGTTTTCTTTGCAGCATCAAAAGCATCTTTAAAGCTTCGTACAGCACGTGCTTTAATTTTAAGAGCTTTCATATCTTGAGCAACTTTTTCGGCATCCCAAGAAGTAGTTTGTTGATCTGCTCGTTCTGGTACAGGACAAATAAATATATTTCCAGAAGTTTTCTTAAAGAAATATCTAATAGCACGCAAGAACTCTTGATAATCAAGTGTTTCTTGAGGGCAACCGATAATAAGAGTAAGTCCTTTAAGAGAGCGATTGTAATGTAATAATCTGATACCTAGTAAGAAGTTACTAAATGCATCAATGTTATTTGCATTATCAAGTAATACTGTTGGTTTTTCTTTTTCTAAAAGTTGGAAACGACCAGAAAGTGTGCTTGTTGTTTCTTTCCAAAAATGTTCGATAGTTCTTTTTGGATTAATTTGTGATTCGCGTTTTGCTTCTAAAGTAGGTCTGCCTCTTTGCCCTTTTACTCTTGCAAGTAAACTATCTTTTACAAGTGATGGGTGATTGAAAGCAAATGAATTAACAAATACAGAAGCAATTCTTTCTGCTAATGCAGCACAACGTCCATGAAGTTGTTCAAATGGATACGTAAGCGCAACAAGTTTTCTGATAGGCATTGCCCATTCAGCACCAACTTGAGCAGCATGTTCACTCATACTTTTTAAGTTTGCTTTATTTTGATCAGAAGAAAGTAGATGTGCGTCTTTAGCGACTGCTCCTAAATATTCTTTTATAACTTCTTGAGAAGCTTGTCCTTCAGCATTTACATCAGTGCTGGTTAGACGAGTAATAGCAACAATTTTTGGAGAGCTAATAACCGTTGAATGAGAAGCCCCGCCGTGTTCTACTTCAAGTACTGCAACATCAACGTTATTTTGAGTAAAGTAATTAAAAGCAATTTGTGTAAGAAGTTCTTGAGTATTTGCTTTTAGACCGATGCTTTCAGCAGTATTAATAACTTCGTTAGCAAGCTCGGTAAATAATTTATTTGTGATTGTTTCTTCATCAAGAGAGAAACGTTCATTATAGGTAAGCAAGTGAGGGGCATAAAATGAACCAACAGTAAAGCCTTCGGTGCGTAATAACTTAGTTGCAAAATGAACGGTTAAGCTTTTTCCATTTGTTCCACCAACCAAAACAGTTTCAATTTTTTGAGAAGGGGAGTTAAATGCTTTATCAAGCTTACGTGCTCTTTCTACATTTTTTCCATCGCATCCAGTAGTCCAGTTTTTATTTAAAAAATCTACGACTTCTGCATAGTTACGTTGTTTTCCTAGAGTAACCGCACTTTTAGGTGAGGTAGTAGTTTGTTTTACTGTGCTCATTATTATTCCTCGTTTTTAATTAACATCCATTTTATATTTCATTACTATTTAGCTTATAGTCACCTTAAAAAGATTTATTTAAAGCCATACGTGACTGTTAAATAAGTTTACGTTATATTAAAGAAATGTCAATCTGGTAATAATTAAGTAAGAGAAAAATGATAAATATTTACAAAAGTTCAAAAAATGACAAATAAAACGGTAAATTGGGATAATAATCTTTCTATAAGAAAAGTAATAAGCTTATTACAGGAAGGTTCTGTAGTGGTAGGGCCCTCTGATACGGTCTTGGGATTATATTCACAGCCAACAGACCAAGGATTTTTAAGCTTAAATAAAATTAAAAAAAGATCGAAAAAGCCATATCTTTTGTTGATTCCTGTATCATTTGAACTGAATCAGTACGTTGAGTCGAGATATTTGTTACAGGTAGAAAACATTATGGCACATTTTTGGCCCGGACCGCTGACTCTTATTTTTAAGGCTAAGTCTACGGTTCCAGCTTATATGACTTCAAGTGACAGTACGATTGCGGTTAGAATGCCTAAACATGATAGAGTGCAGCAGATTTTAGCTCAAACAGGGCCATTATTTTCTACGAGTGCAAATCTAACTGGTGAGCCTATTCCGACTACTTTGAGTGAATTAAACCCAATCATTAAGCAGCAGGCATCTACTCTTATTGTAGGGGCAAGTAATCATCAATCATTGCCATCAACAATTCTTGATACTACGAAAGAGCCATTTGTGATTGTTCGTGAGGGTGCGTATTCAAAAGAAGAATTAAATCCGTTCATGCTTAAAAAGTGATTGGATAGAGCCTTCTGATTGACTTATTGGGGTTATAGGGTACTTTGATATTATCATACATAATAAATGGATGTATGTGTCCTTAAATGGGGTTGTTGTTGTATGGTTATTAAAAAATTTCGTTTTTTTATTGTTTTATTAGCAGTAGTTGCTTCTTTAGAGTCATCTATTAGGCTCCCAACCTGTTTATGTTGGAACAATAAGCAAAAAACAACTCAAGAGTTTTCTTCTATTCAGCTTGAATATGATAATTGTGAAGTAAAAGCTCAACAATGGTATAGGGAGTTGCAATCAGGAGAGTCGCTAAGAGATTTCTTTTTAAAAAAAAGAGATGAAGCAATCTATCCATTGAGAGAGAAATTATTTACCTCTATAAATTCTATTACTGGTTGGTCTCGTATCTTTATTGTTCAACAGTTAAAAAAGCTAGGGAAAAGATGGCAAGCATCGTTAAGCTTTTCTTTTTGTTGTACTCGATCAACTTTGTTTAAAGATAAAGCTTTGTATGAAAAAAAAATAAAAGAAATTATTGAAGAAGATTGTACGATCACTTTTATTGAAACTGATCAAGCGATTATAAAATGTATAGCATATAGGCAATTATATTTTAAAAAATTAAATATAATCATTTATATTAATCATGATGATTTAAATCGTTATAATTTTAGTTCTCAGGCTCGCATAGGGGCAATTGTGCATGAATCTATTCATGGAAGAGATATGGCAAATATGGAAGTAAGTTTTGAGCATATGATTTGTCTGTTAGATTCTATAGATATTGCTGACAATAAAGGTAATAAGATATTTATTCCGAAGGAAGATCTGGCTGAATTTACTTGTATTAACGAAGAATATACGGATATTTTAGGTGCCGCTACTTCGCTAGAAAATGGAAAAGCTATTGTTTGTACGATGCAAGCAATGTATGATAATTTTCAAGATAGTACTGGGTCAACACATCCAAAAGCATCATTGCGTATAGAGAATTCACAAGCTGTATGCCGTTTGCATGAGCTAATAAAAAAAAATCCTAAAAAATAAATATATAAAAATATACAAACGTAAAAAGCGTTTTGGCATTCACGTGTCAAAACGCTTTTTTTTATATGAGCAGTAATGAGTAGATAGTTTTTGAGTAGAGAACATAGAGTATTGCTCCCATTGCCAAGAAAGTACCAAATGGTAACTGTTGATGATATAAAGAATTATTGTTTTTTATTTTTAGAATAAGGCCAAAACAAGAACCTAAAATAGATCCAATGAGTAGCGCAAACCAGCATCCTTGCCAACCGGTAAAGGCTCCAATCATACACAATAAATCCTTATCACCTTGTCCAAGTGCTTCTTGCTGAAAATACTTTTTAGCAATTTTAGCTACAATTAATAACAGCATATAACCAAAGAAAGCTCCAAATAAACTATCTCCAAAAGAGAGAGGTAGAAGTTTCATCATGGTTAGCATCCATGCTATCCAAACAGCTCTGAGTGTAACATGGCGAGAAATAAGCATAACCCAAGCATCGGTAAAAAGCGTAACACCAAGCAATGTAAAAAAAATAAGATAGCCAAGAGCAAAGCTAGAATAAAATGCTCCAACAAATGCATAGCCTAAAAAAGCAGATAATATAATATCAATGAGATAATTTTTAGAAGTGCCAGAAAGATGTTCTTGAATAAGAGTATGAGCAGTAATAAGAACTACTTGAATCAGTGCCCCTATACATGCTCCAGCTAATGTGAAAGTCACAGTTCGCCTTCATCCTTGAGGTTACATAAAAGAGCTTCTAAGCGATTAGATTTTTCTTTTGATCCATCAAATTTAAACATAATGTCTGGAGTATAACGGCCTGCAATAGACTTAGCAATTGCAGCTCGTAAAGATGGTTTATACATCTTTAAAAGAGGAAACAACTCGTCAAATACTTCTTTACCTTCTGGGGCATAAAAATATGCATACACTTTGCTTTTATCAGGTGATAATTTGACCTGTGTAATAACAAGACGAGCTAACTCTTTATTATCTAATGTTGCTTCTAAAAAGAGATTGCAAATAGTTCTAAAAAGCAATGAAGCCTTTTGAGCTCGCTTAACATCAGATAGTTTAGTCATATAGTTACTTGATCAAGCGTTGAGAGATCATGCGCATATAATTTTGTTTAATAGCACGCATAAGACGTTTACGACGCTTTTGAGTAGGTGGTTCAAAGTATACACCACGTTTCATATCTCTTACTACACCTTCACGCTCAATTTTCTTTTTAAGCTGGCGTAGTGATCGTTCTACATTACTAGTAACTTGAATTTCGATATTTGATTTTCTTTTTGACATTCGTTTC
>JBLICC010000004.1:0-29477 GCA_047631715.1 Alteromonas naphthalenivorans | reverse complement strand
TCTCTTCATATTATGACTCCTCAGAAAAAATCCCATGTTGTTTTAGAATATATTCTTTCTTTTAAGATGGTAGATCATCAACAAGGATTGGGAGCACGAGGTAATTGGGTTGGGAATTGGTTGCCTTCAGCTATAAGGCCTTTGTTAAAATGGGAAGAAAAACAAATATGAAAATGAAAACTTTGTTAACAATAGTTATCCCAACACGCAATAGACCGCAATATTTAAAAAGATTGTTAAAATATTTTATTAAAGAATCTTTTAACCTTAGTATTATAATTGCCGATTCAAGTGATGATAACTATAAAGAAGAAGTAAGAAAGATAGTTGTAGATTGTAAAGATAAGAATTTTATATTGCAAAACTATGATTCTAGCATTTCTTTTTATAGTAAAGTTTCTAAGGCTTTGCATATTGTTTCTACACCTTTGACGACTTTATGTGCTGATGATGACTTTATGATATACGATACAGTAAAAAAAAGTTGCGAATTTTTATTACAAAATAAAGAGTACAGTGCCGCTCGAGGGTTGCTTTATAATTTTTATTCTTTGCCAACAGAAAATTTTTATTGGTTGCCAGTTCATCATATGCAATCTATAGAAGGAGATACTTCTTTAGATCGAATAAAAAGTATGAATCTTTCTAATTCATGTTCTTTTTATGCTATTCATAGAACAGCTGTTCTGCAAAATAATTATAAAATAGTTTCTCAATCTAAAAAGGATTGGGATTGGTTGTCTATTCAGTTTATAGAGTCGGCTACTCTGATAGCGGGTAAATTTAAGGTTTTTAATTTACCTTATCATTTTCAAGAAAAAAGTGGGGATACTGTGGGAGCTAAATTAAGTTTATTAAATGAAGAAAAAATTTTCACACAAAATTTCCAGAAAGATCGAGCATGGTTATTTTTAGAAATTTCATCTTTATTGAATCAATCATCAACAATAGATTATAAAATAATTTATAAAGAGGCGGATGATTTAGTGAGACGACTTATTAATGACATGATAGATGCGCATAGTGTTACGATTAAAGATCATAATACTATTAAAGAGAGCATGTGGGGGGTTGCTATTAAGGATAAGATAGCATCAAAATTAAACTTTTTGCTTTTTGAAAAATCTTTAGTTGATACATATAAAAAAATTTTGGAAAAAAATGAACAATCTTTTTCTTCTATTAAACGCTCTGTTATAGAATCAAATCTTTATTCTTTATATGATGGAGGGGGCATGCAATGGGAGCAATAAAAAAAAGTGATATACCAGTTGTTATTTTGGCAGGGGGGTTAGGAACTCGCTTGCGAGAAGAGACTGAGTTTCGACCCAAGCCTATGGTCACCATAGGGGGAAGGCCTATTCTTTGGCATATTATGAAGTTGTATTCTTATTTTGGATTTAATAAGTTTATTATTTGTCTTGGCTATAAAGGAGAGATGATAAAAGAATACTTTTTTAAATATAGGCTTCAAGATTTAGATTTTACTATTAATACAAAAACAGGTCTTTTAACAGAAAGTAGTATAAAGAAAGAAGAGTGGGAGGTAACTTTAGTTAATACTGGTGATACTAATCAAACAGGTTCACGAGTAGCTCAAATTGCTGATTATATTAAGACCGATACATTTATGCTTACCTATGGAGATGGCATAGCAAATGTAGATATAAAGAAGCTTATTGATTTTCATTTTTCTCATAATAAAATAGCTACGCTTACAGGAGTATATCCACCGACTAGATTTGGACACCTTAAATTAAATGAAAATAAAGTTGAATCTTTTTTAGAAAAACAACGATTTGCAACAAGTTGGATTAATGGTGGCTTTTTTGTTTTAAATAAAAAAGTTTTGGATTTAGTATCAAAAAATGAGTCTTGTATATTTGAAAAAGATGTTTTACCTATTTTATGTGATACCGATGAATTAATGGCGTATAAACATACTGACTTTTGGTATTGTATGGATACCATTAGAGATAAGGAACACTTAGAGTCTCTTTGGAAAAATAATGCTCCATGGAAGGTATGGCAAGATGATAGTAATTATTATCGAACTCAGTCGATAAAGTCTGCTGGAGAGCTTGTATTATGAACAGTAATTTTTCTTGGAATAATAAAAATGTATTGGTTACAGGAGCGGCAGGTCTTTTGGGATCTTGGCTAATCGAGCAATTAATTAAAGATAAAGCTCATGTAATAGCATTATTGCGTGATACGCAAGTTTCGTCTTTATTTACATTAAAAAATCTGTCTCAAAAAGTAACAATTATTCAAGGTGATTTATGTGATTATCAATCATTAGTAAGAATTTTGAATGAATATGATGTGGATACGGTTTTTCATTTAGGAGCTCAAACGCTTGTGGGGTATGCTAATCGTTCTCCTCTTTCTACTTTTCATTCTAATATAGAAGGTACTTGGAATTTACTAGAAGCTTGCCGACTATCTCCTTGGGTAAAAAAAATTATTGTTGCTTCGAGTGACAAAGCCTATGGCGATCAAGAAGTTTTGCCTTATACAGAAGATACACCTTTGCAAGGAGAGCATCCTTATGATGTATCAAAAAGTTGTAGTGATCTTATAGCTCACTCTTACTATAAAACATATAATCTTCCTGTGTGTATCACTCGATGCGGTAATATTTTTGGTGGAGGGGACTTTCATTACAGTCGTATTATTCCTGGAACTATAAAGGCTCTTTTTAATAATGAACAACCTATAATTCGTTCTAATGGTTTATTTTCTAGAGACTATATCTTTGTTAAAGATATTGTAGATGGTTATATGAAATTAGCAGAAAGTATGGATGATTCCACAATATGGGGGCAGGCTTTTAACTTAAGTGAAGAAAAACCTTTAACGGTTCTTGAGGTTGTTCAGTTAGTCACTCTGTTGATGAATAAAAATAACATCATGCCTATTATTCAGAATAGTGCTAGTGGTGAAATTTTAGATCAGCATCTTTCCTGTAAAAAAGCTCAAAACATCCTTAAATGGAGCCCTCGTTTTGGATTTAAAAAAGGGTTGCAGGAGACAATTTCTTGGTATGTAAATTATTTTACTACTCAACAATTTGTTGTTGGCGGGGTAAAAGAGGTATCCATAAACCGTTAAGGTAGCCTTTTATTGAAGTGCTATCTCTTTTATAAAGGGCAAGTGCAAAAAGTCCAATAATACTCCACCAATGAGCAATTATGCGTACCTTGTTTTCAGGATAAAAATTCTTAAAGAATAGGTATCGATAATTACGTATGTACATTGCTCTAGAGGCAATGGGGACTTCGCGAGCAATAGGGCTATTATTATGAATTTGTCGAGCCTTTGGATTAAAAAAAAGTTTTCCTTTGTGTGTCATTCTTTTAGCAATATCACAATCTTCCATAGAAGCATATTTTGTGAGATTTTCATCAAAAAGATTATCTAAAAGATACTTCTTTCTAAATGACATGCAACATCCTCCAACGATTTCAACATTTTTGAATGTTGTAGTGCCATATGGATGAGTTGGCATTCCTGAATAAGTAAATTTTCCTGAAGCATGATCTTTTTGGAGTAAGAATAACGTGCGAATTAGTCTTTCAAAGTTATAATATTTCTTTCCTATATTGGTTATATATCCCATACCTCCAATATAGGAAGGGTGCTTTTCAAAGGCTAAAGACATTTCTTCGAGATAATTTTTCTCTAAGATAGAATCATCGTCTATAAAATGAATAATATCGGATGTAGCAGATGCAATACCGATATTCCTTTGTAGGGGGAGTCCTGAGGCTGTGTGTTTATAGATAAGGTTTGATGATTTAAAGGTTTCTTTGTTAAATATTTTTTTAAATTCAATATTCTTATTTAGAGGGTACTTACTACTATCTATTATAATAATTTCTTTGGGTGGTAATGATTGTTTGCTAACAGACTGAATTGATTGAATAGTGTCATTTATTCTGTCTTTAGTGCAAATGATAATAGCATTAGTTTCCATTATTATTCTCTTTTTTAATATATCGTTTTATTTATTAATAAGCTGATTAAGACCTTTTTGTAGAGATAATGTTTGCTGCCAATTGAGTTGAGTTAATAATGTATTAGTACCAATAATCGAATGCTTCAAAGATCGATCCTTCTTTAATGTTATTAATGTTTTTTTATTTAATTTTTCTGCAAGCGCAAGAGCGATATCTTTTACTTTTGTTCCTTGACTACTACAAATGTTTATAGGCCCGTTATGATCGCTTATGAACGCTTTGTAAATTCCTTGTGCCACATCATGAACATGCAGATAATCAAGAAATTGTGAAGAATCGTTGCATTGTATTTTTTTGTCTTGAGAAAGATTATTAATAATCGAAGGAATAAGGCATCGAGAGGGCTGATGAGGGCCATAAAGATAAAAAATCCGTGTCCACACATAACTAAAACTATATAAAGAAGATAAGCATTGAGTCATTTTGTGCAGGCTGTTTTTTGCATTAGCATAAGGTAGTTGCCAGTTTAAATGGGAGCATTTTTCTGAAAAATTTGTTCTCCCCCAATCATATTCTATACATGATCCTGCAATGAGAAGTCTTTTTCCTTTATTTTCTCCAAAGGCTTTAATGATATTCAAGCTGGCAGCGACCCACTCAAAATTTTCTATAGAAGTTTGGTAATTGGGATCTTGAATATTCCAGGCAAGATGAATAAGGCCATCAGGAGATATTTCTTTAATAGCATGACTAGTTGCCATGAAATCTTTAAGGTTAACTTTAATCCAATTAATATAAGGGAATTTTTCTATAGTAGTATTGTGTTCTAAATAAAAACCGTACAATTGATATTCTTGTTCAAAAAAAGGAATAAGGTGTCTTCCAATAAATCCGTTAGCTCCAGTTATTATAATTTTTTTATTCATGTTTTGAACTATAAAAACTTTTTAAATTTAAAGAAGAAAATGGAAGGGATTTTGTATCTTTATTAGAAATAATAAGATTGTTTTGTAAGGGCCATTGTATATTAAGAGTGGAATCATTCCAAATAATACCTTGTTCAGCAGTTGGAGTATAAAATTGTGATGTTTGATAGAATATTAACGTGTTATCGCTGAGGGTTTGATATCCATGAGCACATCCTTTAGGAATATAAAGAGCCTTATTATTATCTTCTGATAATTCTTCTCCATACCACTGCAAATAAGATGAAGAATTGGGTCTTAGGTCTACGCAAACATCAAAAATTACTCCTCTAAAACATCGAACTAATTTATCTTCGGCATAGGGATCTTTTTGAAGATGTAGGCCTCGTATAGTGCCTTTATTCTTGTTTTCTGAAATATTACATTGAACAAAATTACTTGTTATTTTTGTTTTTTCAAATTCTTTAGAGCAAAATGTACGAGCAAATAATCCTCTTGAATCTTCTTTTGGATCTAAGATAATAGTATAAGCTCCTTGAATAGATGTTTTTTTGAAAAACATTTAAATTTTCCTAATGCTTCATAATTGATAAATATCATATACTCAATATTATGATATGTTTTTAAATAAGAAAGTAAAATTCTCTCTATAGTTAGGAGATAGTAGATGTATATTAGAAGTGTTGTTAAAGAAAAAGCGCCTTTTTTTGTGATAAAAACAATAAAAGGGATTCTTAAATTTTTACGGTATTTTAAACCTTCTCCTGGTCCTTCTAAATTACAAAAATTCAATATAATGGTTACTCAATATTGCTTAGGAAAAGTTGATAAATTTATACTTCCTGAAGTAAGGAATTTCGTTTTTAGCGATGAAATAACTTATTGTACAGATGGTTTAATGACAAATCACAGTGTTGATTGGATGTATGAACCAAGATTTGCAGAGGCTTATAAACTTGCTGAAGAAACCGGTTCTTTTACGACAAGAGCTGGTATTGTTAATAAGGTTATGTGGAGAATTCATACATTATGTTGGGTTGCGCATCAAGCAAAGCAACTTGAAGGTGATTTTATAGAATGCGGTGTCGCACGGGGAGCAGTTTCTCGTGCTGTTGTGCATTATACAGATTTTAAAATTTTATCTAAAAACTTTTATTTATTGGACACTTTTTCTGGTTTTCCAGAAGGATCTATTACCCAAAAAGAGCGAGATATGGGGATTTCTGGTTCTGAGTATGAAGACTGTTATCATGAAGCATGTGAAACATTTAAAGACTTTTCTAATGTAAAACTTATTCGTGGTCCTATACCTGATACTCTTTCGCAAGTTCCATCAAAAAAAATAGCTTTTCTGCATATAGATATGAATTGTGCAAAACCAGAAATAGAAGCAGGAGAGTTTTTTTGGAACAAACTCGTTAAGGGAGCTTTTATTGTTTTAGATGATTATGGATGGTATAAATTTATTCATCAAAGAGAGGCTTGGGATGCATTTGCATTAAGAAAAAATATTAAAATTTTAACACTTCCTACGGGCCAGGGATTAATAATAAAGCCTTAAAAATTTAATAAAAAATTATGATACTTTATTTGCGCACTGATATTTGTAAAAATAATATTTTAAGTGGTGGTTCTATTGGGCATTCTATAGGTGTGATTGGTAAATTGAAAAAGTATAGTAAAGTCATTATTTATTCTTCCGTTATGCAATCAATATTTAAACAACAAAAAGATATAATTTTTAAAGAATTACAAGTATGGCCTATTTTTATTTTTTTACGTTGGCGATTTAATTATCTTAGATGGCGTTTAGAGTGTTTTTTTTCTACAGTTTTCTTTTTCTGTCAAATTTTCCCTGATCTTAAAAAGTATGATTATGAGTTTATATATCAACGCTACAGTATTCTTAATTTTACAGGGGTATTGCTGAGTAAATATAAAAAAATATCGTTAATCTTAGAATATAATGGCTCAGAAATGTATTGGTTTATGCCCTCTAAAAATGATCCATGGTATAAACGTTGGTTTGGTTTTTCTCAATTATCTTATTGGGTAGAAGATTTAAATCTAAAACATGCTTCTTTAATTGTAGCAGTATCACAAGCGCTAAAAGATGATTTAGTTGATCGAGGCATTGATAGTAAAAAAATATTGGTTAATCCTAATGGAGTAGAAGAGCAAACGTTTAGTGGGGAAAAACTGATGAAAGAACGTATGACAATTCGGCAAAAATATAATTTAGAAAATAGTGTTGCATTCGGATTTATTGGAACGTTTGGACATTGGCATGGTATACCAATGTTAGAAAAAATTATTCCTCAAATTTGCGATAATTATCCACAAGCAAAATTTTTGCTTATTGGAGATGGGTCTTTACGAGAATCTTTAGAGCAAGCTGTTAAAAAATATATTAATAATGGACAGGTTATTTTAACAGGTAGAATAGATCAGCATTTGGCGCCAGAATATCTTGCAGCATGCGATGCTTATTTGTGCCCAACGGCACCGAATCAAGATGGAACGCGTTTCTTTGGTTCTCCAACAAAGCTTTTTGAATATATGAGTATGGCAAAACCAGTTATAGCATCTGATTTAGAGCAGCTTTCTGAGGTACTGGCGCCTGCGATTAAAGTGACTAAAAATATTTCTACGATAAGTCTTATGGTAAAGAATCAGGTAGGCATTTTGGTGGAACCGTTGAATGTACAAGGATTTGTAAAAGCGTGTGAATTGTGTTTGCATATGTCGGAGCAAGAGAGAAAAAAATTAGGAAAAAATGCACGAGAAAAAATTCTCAAAAATTATACCTGGCAAAAGCATGTAGAGCGTATATTGCAAAAAATTTATTGATACGAAGTTTTATTGATAACATTACTTTGGGTAGGGGTAAAGTTAATAGAGAATGGTTCCGGGACTATATGCGATTTATCCTTTAGTAAGGGCAAATCTAATTGGAAGTAGTAGTTTAGAATCATTCGCCAAGAGTTAACGGGGCTTATAGAGGGGTAAAGGTTGGGCGCTTTGTTTTTTATAACGGGTAAATGATAGGTATTAAGGATAGCAAAAGATTCTTTCGCTGCTTTAAGATCTTTTGTTTTAAAAATTAAATTAACTCCATGATCGCTATGTAAGAGTATAATAGGAGGATTTTTAGAATGATCTAGTATTGTTTCTATAGTTTTCTTAGTATATAAGTTAACGCCTTCTATTTGATCTGTATATTTTTTAATTTGGAGAGATTTAATTGTATTTTTTTCATTAAAAAATGCGTATAATCCTTTTTCATTAAAAATATAAGGAGGGTGGGGAGAGAGAATATGACAAAATACAAAAAGTGGTTGAGATCGTTGTTCTTTTGCTATTTTTTTAAGTTGTTCAAATTGTTGAATGACGCCTTGATAATGGATGAATGGGACTGTGAAAATATTAAATTTATGCTTTTTTATTAAATTACGAAAAAAGGGCCCTATGAAGGTTCTGTTTATAAGCGTGGGTAAAAAGATAGAGAAATAAGGCATATTTAAATTAAGATCTGCGTGATGATTATAAAGTGAAAATCCACAACGACTCGAAACATTAATTATTTTATATCCTTGTTCTTTAAAAAATGGGAATAGAGGACTTTTGCAGAATTGTTTATATTCTGAATACGATGATTGATAAATGTTTTGAGCAGTTTTTGGTTTAATAGAGAGGTATTCCATTGAGATTGTTGAAGGAATAGAAAGTAGAGTACTGTGATAATTACTTAAGCTTTGATCTGCTATATAAAAATTCCTTTTTTTTAAAAAATTAATAAAAGGGGCATTATCATAGTTGTAAAGTTCTTTTAAGGTATCTTGACGAGGATAACGATCTAGAATGATATGATAAATATTCGGTAAATACCCTAAAGAACATTCTTTTTTTTCAAAAACAATATTACTAGCTTCAGATCCTTTATTAAGTTCATGTATAAGTTTATAGGTAGGAACAGCAAAAAGAGATAAAGTAATTAAACAAAAAATATTATTATAGTGTATTAAGGATTTTGAACTGTTTTTTATTAAAAGAAAAATTAATATAAATATGCTAATCCATATTGGTAAAAGCAATGGGTAAGAAAGATAAAAATAGCGATTTAAAAAGATAAAAATAGTTCCTTTGGAGTCGAAAAAATGCTCAAAAGAAACAAACATATAAAGAAAAACAAAAGTGCAAAAGGTTACTTTAGGTTTTTTTTGAGATAATAAAAAATAAAAAGAAACCCATGCAATAAGTGTAATTAATAGAAAAGCTCCAAACTCAAGCATGAGTTCATTGCTGTAAACTTCTTGGTAATTTATAGACCATAAAGAGACGATAGGGTAAATACCTAACAATAAGCATCCAAAAAAATTCATCATTGATTAAAAGCCTTTAAATAATAGTACCGTAATTTAAAGTTATCATTTTTGATGTTTTCTACAAGAATGTTTAAAACAATTTTTTTATGTTATGAGTATGTAATAATTTGTCAAAGCATATGAGTTGTGTTTACATGTGGCAGAATGAAAAAAGAAGATAAAAGGGGCTAAAGTGATAGCTAGCAATTCTCATGAAGTTAAAATAATATTAGTATCTTTTTTTATGTGTCTTTCCTTTTTTATTTCTTTTCATGGTTATATAAAAAATAATGGTTCTTATTATCCCGAAACACCAACGGCTCTTGCTTATTCTGTATATCAATATAATTCATTTTCACATTATAAAGCTGGTGTTTATTATAAAGATGGAGTGATAATTAATCAGGAAAATGTTGCTTCATCTAAAATTCCTATTTTTGAACATCCTGGTTATGGATGGTTAATGGGCTTGGCTTGGAAGGTGACAGGATCTTTAAAATATTATGACATGCAGATTGTACAAATGTTATTGTTTGTTTTCTCTTGCTTACTGCTTTATTGGGGTCTTTTTGCTGCTTTATTAGACTCACAAAAAGCATTATGGGCTGCATGTTTAGTGCCATTGTTTTTTCCACTTTTGTTTTTAAATGTTAATCCTATTCGAGATATCTATTGTTTCTATGGCGCAGCGGTTTTATTTTATTTATTTTCTTATGCTTATTATAAAGAGCTTTCGATTAAACAAATGACTACAGGTGGACTATTTATTGCTTTGTGTCAATGGATGCGGCCTACTATTTTTGGATCTTTAGTTTTAGGATTTTGTTTTATTATGGGATATTCGTATTTTTATAAACGAGAAAAGTTTTTAAATATATGTTTATTGGGATCTATTCTTGCAGTAACTAATGGAATAGGATTTTGGGCTCCTTGGACACTTTTTAATAAACAAGTGCATGGACGTTATTTTGCGGCTCCAAGTGGCCAACAGTTGCTTGATAGCATGGGGTGGACTGGCCCTAATAAAATTAATCCAGATTGTCCTGACACCAATAATGGCTTGTATTGTGATGGGTGTGTTACTCAATATACCGTAAAACGCTTTAATCTTGATACGACAAAAACAAAAGTCGGCACTTCTGCAATGGACGATAAAATGGGTGAGGCCTTTTGGGAATGGTTTTGTCAGGACCCGATATTTTGGGTTAAAGGATTTTTATGGCGTATCAAAAAAGTTTTACTTCTAGATTTAACTTGGAGTACTACTTATGGGTGGAACTGGAAGTATTATAATTCTTTCTCAAAATATTCTGATCGTCTAAATGCAGCATATTCTTTTGGATTTTACAATTTATTAGAGTTTTTATTTAGACGATGGTTTGTTCGGGTTTTTATGATATTGGGTTATTTTGGGGCATTATGTTTAATATATGAGCAAAAATTTTTCTTATTGGGTTTGCTGATATCGTTAACAGCTGGAGGGATTGCTCCTGCTATTATTTCTCATGCTGAGCATCGATACTTAACACCATTTTATTTTATTTATCCATTATTGGCAGGGTATTTTTTATATATATTCTGTTTAAACATAGGAGTAGTATGGTTTCGACTATTTTCAAAAAAAAGAATTTATATGGATATTCTTTAGTAGTAATAGCTCTTTTAGTTAATATTCTATATTTGCATCAAGATAGTAAAATTGTTTCATTAAGCAAAGATACACGACCTGGGGGTATGGTTTGGATTTATCCTGCATATAGTTTTTATAAAGGAAAAATTTCAAATTATTATCGTAATTTTAATCTTAAAAAAGATAAATATACACTTTATGATGAAGGGGATAAGAAAAGCAAGCTAGAGGTCTTTCCTATAGGAGATACTATGGCATATCCTATAGTTGCTTCTAGCATTTGGAAATTATTTAATAAACCAAGTTTTCTTTATCTTAAAATTTTTAATGTTGTTTTATTTGCTTTATCAACTTTTTTTCTTTTTCAAGTATGCTGTTTTCTTTTTAATTCTTATTTAAGAGCTTGGTGTGCGTCTTTAAGTGTTATATGCTTTGGCCCGCTTATAGCAACAAATGTGCTTTGGTATAGAGATATTTTTCAGTATTTTGGTTTCATTGTTTTTTTATATGTATTTCTTTCTTATATGCAGAATAAAAATAAATCTCTCCGATTTTTATTGGTAGGATCATTTTTATTTACTTTGTGCCAATGGATACGAGCATCGCTCTTTCCGTCATTTGTAATATTATCCTTAACGCTTCTATTTTGGGGATTATGGGGAAGATATTCAATTAAAAAAGTGCGTACTTTTTTAATAATTTTTTGGATAGCAAATATTACATTATTTTGGATTCCTTTTTCTATTTTTAATTATGGTACATATGGGAAATTTTTTGTAGGGCCAATTGGAGAGGCTAAATTAGCGAGTTTGTGTGCTCCAACATTTTATGATGGTTTTCATTTTCCTGTAGCTGGACATAGTAAGTATGTATTTGAAAGATTAGAAAAAGGCATATCAAAGGCAAAAGATTACGATGGTGCTTGTGAAGAATATTACGCTATTTTAAAAAAGAAATATCCATGGCAACCAATAAAAGCTCTTATGTATAGAATATATATGATTTTTAGCCAAGATATAGAATGGCGTATACCAGAAGCAGTTACTCATCTTCCTAAGGATATTAAAGAAAAATATATTTATGCATTTTCGAGTAGCAGTGCTTTTTTAGAGTTATTACTGCGTTTACAGGTTCGATTAGTAAGACTATTCGGAATTCTTGGAATGTTACTTGCACTTTATAGAAGAAACTATTTTTTACTTTCACTTTGTATGATTGGAATTGTATACAGTTCTGGTTATATGCTTCTTACTCATATAGAAGAGCGAATACTTTCTGTGCATGTGTGGCCTTTTGCCTTATTTGCAGGATCTTTTCTATTTGATTGCATAGTGTTTGTTTTTAGCTATAAGCGTATACAGATTAAGAATCATAATAAAAAGATTATAATATGATTATAATGGGTGGGCGTTTTGATTCTCTTGTAAAAACATATGAAGCCTTTATTCAGACAGGATACTATTTTTTAATAAAGATGAATGGAAGATTGGTTGCTCTAGAAAATGTTGTTTTTGATGATTTAGGAATGTATTATTTTGTTCCATTATTGGCACGGAAGTTTTCTATCCCTATACCTTTAGCTATTAATTATTTTTTTTATGGGGCACTGTTAATAGCATTTTGTATGTTTTTATTATCTGTTTTATTACTGAGTAATATTTGGTTTGTTTTTTATTCCGGAATAAGTTTTTTTCTATTATATAGAGAGGGTTTCTTTAGATTGACAGATGTTTATGTAGCAGCAGTTTTTTGTACATTTACTCTTGTTCCCTTTTGTCTATGGATATTTAACAATGTTACGCAAATAAAACGGTATCATTATGCTTGGATGTTTGCTTCTGGTCTAGTAATTGGATATTGTCATTACATTCGTTCTTTTAGTTCTGTTGCAATATTTTTCTTTATTTTTCTTTATGTACTATTGCAATTATCGGTACAAAAAAAAATCAAATGTGCTTTATTGTTTTTACTTATGTTGGGAATGATTGTTCCAAAAATTCATTTTAATTATCAATTTTCTAAAACAGATAGCTTATTGCAACAATTAGGTAATGATATTTCTGCAATAAAGGAGCATCCTTTTTGGCATAATATATATATTGGATTTGGTTATACAGAAAATTATTTGGATATTTCATATGATGATAGGTGTGGAGTAAGATATGTAGAAAAATCCAATCCTGGAGTTAAGTATTATTCTGAACAGTGTGAAAAGATACTACGAAATGAAGTAATAAGGATTGTGTTGAAGGAGCGATTGCTTGCAGGTTCTTCATTATTTGCAAAGTTAGGTGTTGTTCTTTTTTTTATTATTGCTTGTGCAAACCTTGGGTTAATTGCGGGGTGTTTTTATCCTAAAGGCATATTAGAGTATATTTTTTTGGGTAGTATTCTTTTGAGTGCAGTGCCTGGTGTATTAGTAACACCGAGACCTTCATATTTATCTGGGCTAACATCTTTTGCTTTTATATATGGTATTTATAGTATTGTTTTTGCATTTCAAAGTATAAAAAAGAAATATGAAGTAAAAGTCTCTAATGGTAGATTTAAATAGATAGAATAAAAAATTATGAGTCGAATCGCGATACTAGAAAATATGTATTATTCCTTTAAGGAAACGGGTATTTATCTTTTAACTAAATGTTCATTAGGGTATTCTATTTCTACTTCAGCAGATGATATGGGTTACTTTTTTTATTCCATTATTTTAGGTTCTAGTTTAGGGCTGTCTTGTATTAAAGCCACATATTGTTTTTTCAATATTTCGATTGGTGTG
The DNA here is from genome assembly GCA_047631715.1 of Alteromonas naphthalenivorans. Classification (GTDB taxonomy): domain Bacteria; phylum Babelota; class Babeliae; order Babelales; family CAIQNR01; genus CBFHTA01. The sequence continues at coordinate 15,819 of JBLICC010000004.1, read as the reverse complement.
CTTTTTTCTATAATAGGAATTTCATGTTTTTATATGGGGAAAAGTTATAGTGGTTATGGAATAATAGTAATTGGCTTATTGAGACTATGGATGCCTTTTATTTATCTTAATCATCCTTATATTGCATATGGATTAGGAGTTGCGCCTATTGCAATATTATTATGTGCCGATTTTCGATCTTCAAAAATATTATTTTGGATAAGTTCATTGAGTGGAGGAATAATAGCTTCGATTACTAATACTATACGAATGTTTTCGGCGCTACCGATGTTTGTATTTTATATAATATATATTTTATTTAGCTATAGGCAGTCTGTTAGGCAAAAAAGCATTTTCATTTTTTTATTCTTGATTGGATACTCTATTCCCTATTTTCATTATATGTATCATATGAATAAAAGAGATACATTTTTGGTTGCACATGGTATTGCAATTCCTGAACGAACCACTCATGTTTTTTGGCATAATATTTACACAGGATTAGGCTTCTTAAGCAATCAAGAAAGCATTGCATGGCAAGATAAATGTGCTGGAGATAGAGCACTTATAATTAATCCTAAAGCTCGATATCCATCTGTTTTATATGAAAAAACAATTAGAAATGAAATTTTTAGATTATGTAGAGAAAAGCGTTATTTTATTGCTACAACTATTTTTGCAAAATTAGGTGTCATTTTATATTTTTTCTTAATTTACTTTGGAGGTTTAGGTATTTTAGTTTCTTGGTTTTATCCTAAACCGTGGTATTTGGAGTTAGCCCTTTGGGCAGCTTTGGGGATAAGCGCTTTACCAGGAATTTTAACGCTACCTACTACCCCCTATTTAATTGGATTTATAACGGTAACTATTATTTATACAATGTATTCTTTAATAATTGCTTTAAATAGAGGTATATTAAAAGATTTTAAAAAATATTATGTTACAAAAATAAGAAGGCACAAAAGTGGTTTTTAAAATAAAAAGATTAGAATGGGTCCTTGTTTTTTTATCTGTATTGGTAAACTTAGTTTATTTATCTCAAGAATTACAGTGTTCTGCCATACAGAAACGTTTACATGCAACTGGTGAAATGTGGACAGGGTGGGCTTATAGTTACTACAATCATGGTATATCCAATAAAATAGAAAGACTAGATCCTCTAAAGAATGGATATATTTTATATTCTGGTAAAGAAAAAAAAATAATAGATTTTGTTAATCCTCCAGTTGGAGAAACTCTTGGATATCCAATTTTAGCATCTACTGTTTGGAGATTAACAGGGGTTCCTAGTCTTTTGTATATGAAAATTATTAATATTATTATATTTTCTTTAATAAGTATTTTATTATTTAGAATAAATATCTTCTTTGTAAAAGAGCCATGGATGGCATTTATCTGTTCTTTGGGAGTTGTAGCGTTTCCTCCTTTATTATACGTTAATATAATTTGGTTTAGAGATATTTTTCAGTATTTTGGTATCATTTTTTTCTTGTATTTTTTTATTTATTTTGTTTCTTCAAAGAAAGGAAATAAGTTTCTTTATTTGGGAATATTTACGTGCATTTTATGTCAATGGATTAGGGCCTCGTTATTCTCTTCATTTTTTATTTTATCTTGTTTGGCCTTTATATTTGGATTGTATCGATATTTTGATAACAAAAAGACATTGTATTTTTTAAAATTCTTTTGGATAAGTAACATTCTTTTATTTTGGGTTCCCTTTATGACTTTTAATAAGGTGACTTATAATACTTATTTTGTTGCACCAACAGAAGAAGCGCTTTTTTGTAGTTTATGTAGTCCCTACCCTTTACCGAATGGAGACATGCTAAAGGCTGAAGATTATCCTGATTATACTAATGAACAGGTTAGAATAGGGAAATTAGACCCGAAGATTAGTTTTTATGAAAGATATGACATTTTATATAAAGATATTTGTAAAAAATATCCTTATCGAAAAATTGAATGTTTAATATATCGAATTAAAGAAATTGCTTTTGGAAATATCCAATGGCGACCTTTAGATTTGAGTACGTCATTTTCCTTGTATCGCTATATAGAGAATTTTAATTTTGGCAGAGTAAGTATAAAAGATTTACCAGAATTGTTTTTGCATTCGTATATTCCTTTCATGCGATTGTTCGGTTGGATAGGTATTATGATTGCTATTTACAGAAAAAAATATTTTATGGTATCAATGTTGCTGATTGGAGTAGTTTATAGCTCTGGGTATATGTTACTTTCTCATATAGAAGACCGTATTATTGCTGTTCATGCGTGGCCCTTTGGCCTTTTTGCGTTTTATAGTTTTGGGATTATATATAAAAAAATAAAATTAAAGATCAAAAATGTTGTTTTCTAAGCTTTTTAAAAAAAGACAATATAGCTTTCAAAGTGTTGTGCATGGTCTATTGGTTACCATAGGGACACTTATTGGTGTTGCGGGAATAAGAAGAGGATGGGTTTATGATGAGATGGAATGTTTGCGTTCGGGATGGTTTATTGCTCAATCGATGATTCCTTATGTAGATTTTTTTCAACATCATCATCCGTTATTTTATTATATTTTGTCGCCATTTGCTTTTTTGTTAAGCCCTACTGGATATTTATTTACCGGAAGACTGCTTAGTCTTGTATTTTGTTTCTTAATGTTACTCTATACTTATCGTCTAGCAGCATTATTCTGTACAAGATTTGGAGCAAAGATTTCTGTTTTGATTGTTTGCGCTTGGAATATGTTTGCAGATAGTGCTTTTGAGGTGCGACCTGATATTCCTCAGGTTGCTATTGCCACTCTAGGGACCTACTACTTTTTTTGTTTTTTAGAAAACAAAAAATATAAATATGGAATTATGAGCGCATGTGCTTATAGTTGTTCATTTCTTTTTTTACAAAAATCCTTTATATTCCTTGTTTTCGCAATTCTTGTTTTATTTTATGAATGGTGGAAATCGAACATTTCTTTGTTTAAGTGTGTACTTTGGATTTTAGTATGTGGATTGCCAATCTTATTCTATTGGGTGTTATTGTATATTCAAGGGCATTTTTATGATTATTGGGTATGTAATTATTTATTTAATGCAGTAATCTCTCAAAAATTTACTTTTTTAAATTTATTAAAAACAATGGTAAATAAAGTTTTTTTACCAAATGTAGTTTTATGGTTTTTTGTTTTTATAGGTTTTTTTTACCATAAAAAATCTTATCTTATATTGTTAGTTTATATTATAGTGATTAGCCTTATTGGAATGCGTATTGACGGTATGCATTATTGGATTATTTTATTGCCTTATATTTCTATTTTTGCAAGTTTAGGTTTGAAGCAAATTTTTAAACAACAAGAGAGATTGCTTTTGTTTTTTATTTTTTTTCTTTTATGCCCTTCTATAAAGATATGGAGCGGGAATATTGCCTTTGGTAATCATGATCAAATAAAATTGCTTGCTTATTTTAGATCTCTTTCAAATGATCAGGATACCTGTTTTGGAGATGGTTTAACCTGTAATTTTAGAAAAAGCCCAGATTTTTTTTGGCATGGAGATTTTTGGGGAAATAAGAATATTTATAATATGTTTTTGCCGTATCATTCATTAGACTCTAAGGAAATATTATTACGCTTTCCAGCTGTAGTTCAGAAAACAAAATTATGCGGTAGTGATGATATAGATATAGTATTGAATAATTACTATAAAATTATAGATAAGAAAAATAAATTATTTATCTTAAAAAAAGAAAGATAAAGATGTTGCCTGGCAGAACAGTAGCTTTAAAATCGGTTTGTTGGATGTATAAAACGTTTGGAACGTTTCTTGTAGTGCAATCTGGAAACAAATTTTCTGAGCTTGTTTCTTATGATGATGCAGGTCTTTTTTTGTATATTCCTTATTTAAGTTATTTTCTTAATATTAAGTCTTTAAATGCTGAAATATTATTTATACAAATAGTAGCTTTTGTCTTTTTAATTATATCTTTTTGGGGCGTTTCATTGTGTTCTTCTACATTGAAAGGGAGTTTATTTGCATCTGTATTGCTCATCTTATGTTCTTATAAGATTTCTATGATGCGAGATGTATATATAGGTTATATTATCCCTTTTATACCAATAATGCTTTTCTTTGGCGCCTTAGAAAAAAGAAATAAAGTATACTTTATGATATCGTCATTTCTAGTTGGGCTATTGGGCTTTGTAGGTTCATTAATACGAAGCTTTGCTTCATGGCCTGTTTTTATACTTTTCTTCTTAATTGGTTGTTTTTCTCCTCGATTTAATAAAAAAGAAAAATTTGGCGCACTTTTATTTTTTTTAATTGGTTATGGTATTCCCTATGTTCATTATCAATGGGCTTTAAGTCAGCAAAAAAGTTTTTTGCAATCTTATGGAGTGGTATCTTCGCAAAATTATCAACATATATTTTGGCATAATATTTATATAAGTTTTGGTTTTCTCCAAAATAGCCATGGAATTACATGGGAAGATGGTTGTAATGATAGAGCTATTAAGAAAATTAATCCTAAATTGGGAGTGGGAGGCTTAGAAGGAGAAGAAATTACAAAAAATATGATAATTAATCTTTTTCAAAAGGATCGGCATTTTGTATTAACTTCTTTGTTTGCTAGATTTGGAATTGTGATGATGTTTTTTTTGATATGGTTTGGTTGGGTTGGATTGATTTGTGCTTATTTAGTTCCTAAATCATGGTATTATGAGTTAGCATTTCTACTGGCCTTTGGATGTAGTGCGGCTCCTGGAGTTTTAACTATTCCTTGTTTTGAGTATTTAGCGGGGTTTATTGTTTGTGTTGTAATCTATACAGTCTTGAGTTTTATTATTGCTTGCAATAATGGAATAGAAACTAAAATAAAATATGTAAGGAAGGGTTATACTAGTGAATAATAAGTTAAATGTTCAGTGTGCGGTGTGTCATGAAAAAAATTATACGATTCATGATAGTGTGATGTCTGTTTATGAATGTAAAGATTGTACGCATCAATTCACTATTTTGAATCCTGAAGAACAAGAGCCATATTTGCAAGAGTATTTTTCAGAAACTCATAAAAATTGGTTTGCTCATCCCGATATTACATTATACGATTCTGTAATCAAAAAGGTAGCAAAACCTAAGATTAAAGTTTTAGATGTTGGATGCGGTACTGGTTCTTTTCTTAAGCATTTTGGTTTAAAAAAGAAAGATGTGTCTCTTTATGGAATAGATCTTATTAAGAATGAACATGATGGAATATCTTTTATTCAGGGAGACTTTGATACATTTAAATTTGATTCATCATTCGATGTTATTGTAGGGTTTATGGTTGTAGAGCATATGCCTGATCCTCGTGCATTTGTTCAAAAGATTCATACTTTGCTTAACCCAAATGGAATAGTTGTTTTAAATACTATCAACAGTTCTAGTTTGATGTATAATTTAGCAAATTTGTTTCGATATTGTAATTGGAGAGGTCCTTGTAATAGGCTTTATGATCATCATCATCTTCAACATTATTCGTTAAAATCTTTTAAAAGATTAATAAAAGGTAATGGGTTTGAGGTGCTGGATCATTGGAGTCATAATTTCCCTTTAGCAGCTGTTGATGTTCCTAATGATAATGGCTTTATGCAGTCTGTTTACAAAATTGGAGTATCTGCAACATTTGGGATGACGCAATTCTTTGGAGAAGGGATTAATCAGACAATTATTGCTAAAAAGAATAGTTCCTTTTAAATAAAACTATGAAAAAAATCTCAATTATTATTCCTATATATCACGAAGAAAAAAACATTGTTCTTATGTATAATGCTTTATCTCATGTATTTTTATCTTTGCAATCGTATACTTATCAAATAATTTTTATTGATGATGGAAGCTCTGATAATTCATGGTTTGAGATTAAGAAACTTATTCAGAAAGACTCTCGAGTTGAGGGAGTCTCTTTTTCTCGTAATTTTGGATATCAAATGGCGCTTACTGCGGGTTATGACTATGCTCAAGGAGATGCTGTTATTGTAATGGATGGTGATTTGCAGCATCCGCCTATAGTTATTCCTGCTATGATACACAAATGGCAAGAAGGTTTTGATATTGTGTATGGAAGGCGTTCTTATCGAGAAGAAGGATGGTTACGTCAATTAACAGGCACAGTCTATTATAAATTATTAAATAAAATTTCCGACATTAAGCTTCCAGGGGATATTTCGGATTTTTGTTTGATTGATAAAAAAGTGCATAAAGTTGTTAAACAATGCAGAGATCGAGAGCCCTATATGCGGGGTACCATTGCATGGACAGGTTTTACGTATACATTTATTGATTTTGTTCCTGTTGCTCGAGCACAGGGAACTTCAAGTTACAGTTGGTTGCGGCTTATAAAACTAGCTTTTGATGGCCTTACGAGCTTGTCACGATTTCCGCTTGAAATTGCAGCTTATATTGGTAGCTTTGTAATAATTACAGGATCACTGATGTTTATGTATATTGCTGTAGATGCTTTTATATATCATGCACGTTATCCTCTTTTTAAATGGCTTACGGTTGTTTTGTATATGGCAACAGGAATTCAGTTTTTACTCATGTGGCTTTTGGGTGAATATATTGGTAGAATTTATTCACAATTAAAACAGCGACCTTTATATGTTGTAAAAGAGCATGTAGAAAGTCATGATAGTATATTGAAAGGGATGAATAAAAGTAATGAAGAAAGTCATCTCAGTAGTAATTCCCATTTATAATGAAGAAGAAAACATTTCTCTTATCTATCAAGCATTATATGTTATTTTCGAAGATATAAAAGATACGTATGACTATCAATTATTATTTATTAACGATGGTAGTCGTGATAATTCATGGAGTTTGATTCAGGAGTTGTCAAAAGACAATAAGCATGTTGTAGGTCTCTCTTTTTCTCGTAATTTTGGATATCAGATGGCTCTTACTGCTGGTCATGATTATGCACAAGGTGATGCTGTTATTACGATAGATGCAGACTTGCAAGATCCCCCGGAACTTATTTTAGATATGATACGTAAATGGGAACAAGGATTTTTGATTGTGTATGCCAAGAGAATTGCTCGCAATGATGGGTGGCTAAAAGACTCTACAGCAGCGCTTTATTATAAATTGTTAGCATTGGTTGCCGATATTGATATTCCACGAAACGTGGGAGACTTTCGGCTTCTTGATAAAAAAGTTGTGCACGAAATTAGAAAATGCAAAGAAATTTCGCGTTATTGGAGAGGGCTTGTTGCTTGGACAGGTTTTAGAAGCACTTTTATAGAGTTTACAAGACCAGAGCGTATTGCGGGAGAAACCGGCTATACATGGAAAAAATTAATTAAGTTAGCCTTTGATGGGTTAACCAGTTTTTCTTTGTTTCCACTTGAAATTGCAGCATATGTTGGGCTATTTGTATGTGCAACAGGCTTGTTTATGTTTTGTTATATAACATGGGATGCTTTAGTTAGAGGAGCGTACTATCCTTTATTTAAGTGGCTTTCTGTAATGATATATATTGCCATGGGTATACAGTGTTTATTGTTATGGTTCTTGGGCAAGTATGTAGGTAAGATTTATTTTAGACAAAAAAAACGACCATTATATATTATTGATGAGCATCTTGGATTTGAAGAGCATTAAAAAGAGAGAGTCATGAAAAAATTAATTTCTATTGTTGTTCCCGTATATAATGAACAAGAAACGCTTTTTTTATTACATGAGCAGTTACAACAAGCGGTTATGAAAATAAAGGAACATTATGAATGGGAGATTGTTTTTGTTAATGATGGTAGTAGGGACGATTCATGGAAAATAATCCAGGGGTTTACAAAGCAAGATACAAAAATAAAAGGTATTTCTTTTTCTCGTAATTTTGGGCATCAAATGGCACTTGCTGCTGGGTATGATGTTGCTCAGGGGGATGCGATTATAACGCTCGATGCAGATTTGCAAGATCCCCCAGGTTTAATTTTTGAAATGTTAAAACAATGGGAAGCTGGTTATTATATTGTATATGCTCGACGAACAGCACGTAATGATGGCTGGCTAAAAGATACGGTTGCACATGTATATTATAAACTTTTACATGCTATTGCAGAAGTGCGTATTCCACGTAATGTTGGGGATTTTCGTTTAATTGATAAAAAAGTATTACAGGCAATTAGTTCTTCCCAAGAGCCAACGCGTTATTGGCGCGGACTAGTAGCATGGACAGGTTATAAGCATACATTTATTGATTTTGATCGGCAAGAGCGTGTAGCTGGAGATCCAGGTTATACATGGGCAAAAAGCTTTAAATTAGGTTTCGATGGTTTAACTGGTTTTTCTTTTTTTCCATTAGAAATTGCGGCTTATATTGGTGCTTTTGTAATTGTTACAGGTGCTTTTATGTTTGGATATATTACCTATGACGCTATTTTTTATGAAACACGGTATCCATTGTTTAAATGGTTAACAACTATTATTTATATTTTTACTGGTGTGCAATTTTTACTTACTTGGCTTGTGGGAGAGTATATTGGCCGTATGTATATGCAACAAAAGCAACGTCCCTTGTATATTGTAGAGCAAATAACAGGAGAGTATAAAAATGAATCTTATGCCCATCAGAATTGGAATACTCAAAGCTGCAACTGTTCTGTATCAAATCACCGGCGTATTTCTTCTTAAATATAATGGAACACAACCTATTCCGGTAGAGCAATCATTTGGTGGAGAAGCGGGTATGTTTTATTTTGTGCCGCTTATAGCATTCCATTTTACAATTTCAGCTTTGAGTGCAACTTGGTATTTTTTATTTGGACAAGTTGCTATAGCTATTATGACTTCTGGAACAGCATTGTTCTTAATTGCAAAAACTACTTTGGGAAAAGTTATTACTGTAGTTGGAATTGTATCAATGGGTATAGTCGCATGGCTTGCTTCTGATGTGTATGTAACGTATTTTTTTACGGTTTCTTTTTTTCCTTGGGTACTCGTATTACTAGAAAAAAAGCGTTATCGCACATTAATTATATATAGTTTTTTACTTGGTCTTATAGTTGAATATGGCAATTTTGTTAGAAGCTTTTCTGGATTTCCATTATTGGTTGGAGTAAGTATTGCAATTATATGTTCTTTAAAAAATTCTCGCAAAACAGTCTTATTTCTAGGATGTCTTTTTTTGGGTATGATGTTAGTTAATATACATATTCAGAGTATGATTAATCAGAGAAATAGTTATTTACAAGATCAGAGATATGTATTTGAAAAAGACAATATACAGCATACTTTTTGGCACAATATTTATATGGGGCTTGGGTTTATTACTAATAATAAAACCCTTTATTTTTCAGATGCTTGTTCGGCAAAAAAAGTAAAACAAGTAAACCCTACAGCAGGATACTTAAAACCAGAGTACGAAACTGTTTTGCGTAATGAAGTTCTAAAATTGTGTTTATGTTCACCGCACTATGTTTTAAGAGTGTTTTTTGCAAAGTTAGGCGTATTGATTTACTACTTATTGTTATTCACTAATGTTGGATTATTAGCTGCCTATTATCGCCCTAAGCCTTTGTATATTGAGTTATCTTATTGGGGCATGATGTGCATAAGTGCCTTGCCTGGAATATTGACGATACCTAATACACTTTATTTATTAGGTTTTATAAGTGTAGCAGTATTATATGGAATACATTCAATAGTACATGCTCTAAATGTATTAAGTAAGAAACAAGCCTATGAATAAACTAAAAATAAAGAATTATAATAACCTGTATTCTGTGTGCCTAGGCATGTTATTATTAATTTTTGTTTTTGAATACAGAGTTTTTTATTTATTACGAGATCACAATCATTTATTAAGAACAATTCCGGTTCAAAACTTTGATACTCTTGAATATCGATATCCCTATGAAACCCCTCAAGAATTACAAGAATTTTCGGAAAAATCTCCTGTTAAAATAATGCAAAAAATTATGAATTTTGTAGATAAAAAAAATAATACTCAATGGAAGTCTGAGCATGTTAAAGATTTTTATACTAATGCAAAATTGGGTGGAGGGTTAACGTGTAATGGTATGTCAGAGCTGTTTTTGCATGCATTGCGTCTACAAGGGTATAAAGCACGAAAGTTATTTGTTGTTAAAAATATTGGTGATCCCTATGCAACACATACTTTGGTTGAAGTATTTCAAGATGGAAAGTGGGTTATTTATGATCCTACATTTAATGTAAGTTTTGAACGAGATGGTCACCTACTGGGGGCGACTGATATTGCAAAATCGCTACTTGATGGATCTTTTAAAGATATACGATCAGTTTTTTATGGAGAAGTTGCTTATAAAGCTCGGCTAGAAACATATCCTATTTATTGGCTTGCGCATTTTAATAATGTTTTGATGTTTCAGTATGGGAATGATTTTTCTTCTCATAGTATTTGTAAGATTATTCAGCTTCCTTTGCGTTATTGGCAAGGTCCTGTGTTGTATTATTTTTCTCCTAATGGAGTGCCTAATAATTATCTTGAGATTATTAATTGGTTATATTTTGTATTTACTTGTATTGGTCCAGTTTTATTTTTAATTTTAATTTTAATTTGTTTTATCTTAAATAAGTTTAAAAAAAGAAAAAATGATGATTCATAAGCATTATAGTAACTCAACTTTATTAACAGGAGCTTCGGGAAAACTTGGATCGTTTATTCAAAATTCAAAACTTTTTGGAGAATTATTATGCCCAGAATTAGAGGTTTTTGATATTACAAAGCCACAGACGGTAGAAACATTTTTTGAAAATAATTCTTTTGATACGATTATTCACTGCGCTGCTCAGGCTCGTGTAAGTTTGGCAGAAAAAGATCCGGTTACTACTTTTCAAGCAAATATCATTGGAACAGCAAATCTTGTATCAGCAGTTTTAAAAAAAGAGAAAAGACTTAAAGAAAATATTCGATTTATTCATATATCAACTGATGCTGTCTATGCATGTGATGTAGGAGGTTATTCTGAAGAGAGCCCTACTATTCCCTATAATACGTATGGGTGGGCAAAGTTGGGAGCAGAGTGTGCGGTTAATGTGTTGTCTGATTTTTGTATTGTAAGAACAAGTTTTTTTGATTCTCGTAATATACCATTTCCTGATGCTGCAATTGATCAGTTTTCATCAAAACTTGAACTTGAAGAATTTATTAAAGCACTTAAAGTGGTAGTTGAAGATGATTTTGTAGGAACTCTTAATATAGGTTCTAAGGCGATGTCTGACTATGAACGCTATAAAATACATAAGCCGAATCTTAAACCTACTATGTATGAAGACATTCAAAAAGAATTGTCTTTTAAGATGTATAAAAATGCTTCTATGAATATAACTAAATGGAAAAAATTAAAAGAGAGTAATGAAAAAGCAAAGTTCAAATCCACCAAAGTTATCAATAGTAGTTCCAGTATTTAATGAGGGAGATAGTCTTAAAATTATTTTAAAAATTTTTAAGGCTTTAGTTGATATTGATCATGAGTTGCTCATTACCTATGATATTCCAGAAGACAATAGCATTCCTGTGGTTAAAGCTTTTGAATCGGAGTATCCAGGTCTTAGACTTGTGTATAATCAACGAGGGCGTGGTGTTATTAATGCAGTAAAATCAGGGGTTGCGGCATCAAGAGGCGAATATATTCTGATTATTGCTGCTGATGATATTGGTCCGATTCCTGCTATTAATAATATGGTGGCTCTTATGGATCAAGGTTGTGACTTTATTAATGGAACTCGTCAAGCCTATGGAGGTAAGAATGTGGGTGGAGCTTTTATTGGTAAGCAAATTTCTACCTTAGCCAATTACCTTTTTTATCATCTTGCGGGCGGTGCTTTTACCGATCCTACCTTTGGGGTAAAAATGTTTCATAAAGAAGTTTTTGAACAACTTCATCTTGAGGCTAACCCTGTTGGGTGGGCTTTTTCTTTTGAGTTAGCCATAAAGGTTCAAATGCTTGGAGTACGATTAGGGGAGTATCCCATTGTTTCGGTTAATCGTATGTATGGCGGAGAGTCTAGCTTGCACGTGATAGCATGGTGTAGAGAATATATTAAATGGTTCTTTTGGGGTATTAAAGAACTTAGATCATCAAATTATCAACGATCTAAAATAGTAATAAAAGTGCCTTTAGGGGCAGCTATAAAATAAGAAAGTTTGAGTAATGAAAAAGTATTTAGTTACTGGTGGAACCGGATTTATAGGAAGTGCTTTAGTAAAGCGCTTAGTAAAAGAAGGTAACAGTGTTCGTGTTTTAGACAATAATATTCGTGGATCTATAGAAAAACTTGGTGATGTTTATAAAGATATAGAGTTTATAGAAGGTGATATTCGTAATGCTGATATAGTAAAAAAAGCTTGTAGTGGTATAGATAGTGTTGCTCATTTGGCTTACATTAACGGCACAGAGTATTTTTACAAAATGCCGGAGCTTGTTCTTGATGTGGGTGTGCGTGGCATGCTGAATGTTATTGATGCTTGTATAGAGAACAATATTAAAGAACTTATTTTAGCTTCAAGTTCAGAAGTCTATCAATCTACCGAACGTATCCCTACGGATGAATCTGTGCCTCTTATTATTCCGGATCCCTTAAATCCTCGTTATTCATATGGTGCAGGTAAAATGATTAGTGAGATGTTAGCCATTAATTATGGACGTAAGCATTTTGATCGTGTGCTTATATTTAGACCATTTAATGTTTATGGTCCAAATATGGGATGGGAACATGTTATTCCTCAATTTGCATTGCGTATGAATGAGATATCTCTAAAAACAGATGCCGATACGGTTGATTTTCCTATTCAAGGTGGTGGATTAGAAACGCGTGCATTTATTTATATTGATGATTTTATAGATGGTCTTATGCATGTGATTATAAAGGGCAAACATTTACAAACGTATCATATTGGAACCATGAATGAGGTTGCTATTAAAGATGTTGCGTGTGAAGTTGGTAATTACTTTAAAAAAGAAGTACATATTATTGGTGGAGCAACCACGCAAGGTTCAGTATCTCGAAGATGTCCAGATAATAGTAAAGTGTGTGCCCTTGGATTTTGCCCAAAGATTTCTTTAAAAGATGGAATTAGTGCAACTACAGCATGGTATCAAGCACATGCTCAAGAAGTTCAAAAAATATAATAAAGAGAGAGAAAGTAATGAATACCGTACAAACAGCCTTTAATACGGGTGCAAGTGTTGCCGTTGAATTTTGCCAAGTATGCCAATCAACCGATTTAGATCCTATTTTGTTTTTAGGATATTTGCCTTCTGTTAATACTATGCGCAAGCAAGGAAGCACTCCTGCGCAAGAAGCAAGTTATCCTGCAAATTTATTATTTTGTAAACAGTGCGAATTAGTACAGCTTGGGTTGTTGGTTGATCCTAATATTCTGTTTCCACCTGAATATCCCTATACAAGTAGTACTACAAAAATATTACGAGATAACTTTGCAGATCTAGCTCAAGAGTGTAATCAGTTATTTACTTTAAAATCAGAAGATCTCACCATTGATATTGGCTCGAACGACGGAAATCTTTTAAGTAATTTTAAAAATAAAACTAAAGTACTCGGCATTACACCAGAAGAAATTGGTAAACTTGCAATAGAGCGTGGCATACCAACAGTTATAGATTTTTTTAATAAAGAGACTGCAGCTCGAGTAAAAGAAGAGCATGGAAAAGCAAAAATAATTACAGCAACTAATGTGTTTGCTCATATGGAAGATGTGAACGAGATTCTTGCAAGTATCAAAGATGTTCTTACCGACGATGGCATTTTTGTTTCTGAATCACATTATTTACTGCCTCTTATAGAAACGCTTCAGTACGACACTATTTATCATGAACATTTGCGTTATTATTCTTTAAAAAGTTTAACTTACTTGCTTAACAAGCATGGTCTTGAAGTTATTCATGCAAAGGCAATTCCAACGCATGGTGGATCGATTAGAGTTTATGCAGCGCGTCCAGGTAATTATTCTGTTCAGGCGTCAGTAAAAGAAATTCAAGAAAAAGAACAAAGTCTTACGCTAGATAGGCTTAAATTATTTAAGAAAGAAGTGGTAAAATCGCGTTCTAAACTTTATGCCCTTATTTCTGATATTAAAAATAAAGATGAACGTATTTTTGGAGTAGGGGCTCCTTCGCGTGCATCTACACTTATCACCTATACCGGGCTTGATGATGGAATATTGGATTGTGTGGTAGAGATTAAAGGTTCTCATAAGGTAGGGAAATATATTCCTGGAACGCTTATTCCTGTAGTAGATGAAGCAAAACTTTTTGAAGATCAACCAGAATATGCTTTATTGCTTTCTTGGCATATTGCAGATGAACTTATAACTAATTTACGAAACAAAGGTTACAAAGGTAAGTTTATAGTTCCTTTGCCTCATCCAACAATTATTTAAAGATTAGGAGCAGTAGTGAAAGCACAGCAAAATTTTAGTATGTATTTAAAAAGTTTTATTGATCATTATTATCTTGTTGGTATGGCATGTATTGCTCCTATTATTTTGTATTTTAATTATGATGCACAGCTAAGAAAAGGTGCTTTAGAGATTTATTATAAAAATTTTGCATTAATTATTAAATCTTGGTTTGATCTTTCTGCAACTACCACAACTGAGCCATTAACTTTTCCTATATGGGGATATGGTTGGATAATGCTTATAACGGAGAATCATATTGCTTTAGTGACTATTCAGTTTGCACTAGCTTTATTTTCTGTATGGTATTTTATACGTACTATGGAAATAAATACTCTTCTTCCAAAATCATATATTCGTTTGTTTAAGTTAATACTTTTAGTAAGTATTCCTTGGTATGCTTTTCATTCAGTTCGGTGGCCTTACAGTATTTCCAGTAGTCTTTGCGTTTTGTCTATAGCTGCTCTTTATAGAGGAATTAAACAAGAAGAGTGGCCTTCTTTATTTTTATCGGCGATTGCATTTGGATTGCTTCTTAATTTTAGATCAGATTATTTTTTGATGCCTATTGGGATAATGCTCATTGTTCTTTGGGCGCAGTGTAGTATTAAGAATAGTAAAAAAATATTGATATGGGCATTGATGTTATATAGTTTTCTTATTCCTTGGGCCTTCTTTACTAAAAAAGTTTGTGGGCATTATTTAATAACGTCTACAAATGGGGGTCACGTATGCTTAGCTGGACTAGGTAAATACCCTAATAATAAATGGGGAATTGCACCGATAAACAGTGATGGATGCCCTGTAATACATAAATTTGTTGACGATGTTTATGGGGAAAGTGCTTGTACATGGGATTATAAAGGA
Organism: Alteromonas naphthalenivorans; assembly: GCA_047631715.1. Taxonomy (GTDB): domain Bacteria; phylum Babelota; class Babeliae; order Babelales; family CAIQNR01; genus CBFHTA01. Next base: position 546 of record JBLICC010000004.1, on the reverse strand, counting down.
GATAAGGTTTTAAAAAGTAAGTTTTTAGAACTTATTAAAAATGATCCTTGGGAATATGTAAAAAAATGTATCTATACTTTTTATCTTGTTGTTACAGAAGGTGTTTATAATGGAGAATTTATAGAAAGAGAAAATAGAAGTGATATTAAAGTACAAAAAACAAAAAACTTTTTACGTTTTTTTGCCATTGCTTTACAGCATTTTTCTCGAGGTTTAGCATCTCATATAACACTGACATCTTATTTATTATTACCCGTAGCAATATTTGCTGCTTTTTATACAAGTAATTTATTTTTTCTTTTAATGATAAGTGTAATAGGGTATCAAACGGCTCTTAATGTTTTATGTGACCATATGACATGTTATACAAATAATGTTTTTTTCTTTTTTCTTTTAAATATTATTTATGTGCTCTATGCAGCTTTTTCTAATGTTGGAATCTCTCGCCGTCGTATTAAATAGAGTATTGAGTTGTTTTTTCAGTAGTACGAGTAGGAGATGTTTCTTTTTTAGACCAATAATTCCAGATATCAACAACTACTTTTT
>JBLICC010000003.1:0-34499 GCA_047631715.1 Alteromonas naphthalenivorans | reverse complement strand
GGACAATGATTAAAAAGCTTGCGCTCTTAATGAGCATTTTTTTTATATTTGATCGAGTTATGTACTACAAAATTAAGCAAGGGTATGCGCATAAAAAGTTTGTGAGTGTAGAGGTATTACAAAAGCCACTAGCTCCCAAAGACCGCAAGGCCCGCAAGCGTTTGGCCGCTAAGATAGGCAAGCGTGGCGCCACCGCCGGTAGAAAGATATTCAACGTCGTTAAAGCCTAGTTTTTCAACTAGAGCAACAGAATCTCCACCTGCAAGAATATGTAATCCATTAGTTTGCCTAAGAGCTTGGAGCAACATGCGTGTTCCTTCTAATGTTTCTGGGTAAACATAATTTCCAGGTAAGCCGTTTGCAAAAACGGTTTTTGCTTTTTTAATATAGTTGGAAAATAATACTGCCGTTTTTGGACCAATAGAAACTCCCGTATCATTATTCTGGATGCTTGTTACCTCGCGTAATACATGGGGTTCGTAAAAACTTTTTGAACTTACTTGGTAATCAATGGGCAAAACCACATTAACATTTTTTTCTTTTGCTGCTTGTAAGAATTTTTCAATATGAGGCAGAAGGCCGTCTTCTGTAAAAGATGCGCCTACGTTTTTATTTTGAGCCTTTAAAAAAGAAAAACAGAGAGGGGTTGAGATCAAAATGGTATCAGCTTTATCGAGTAGTGTTTGTAAAAGTAAAAGTTTGGTACTGCCTTTAATGCCGCCTTGTAGTATTACAAAGGGCGATTTGCTTTTTTGCATAAGAGCATCGAGTTCGCATAATTCTTTTTCGATAAGTAATCCGATGGTTCTTTTATTGGGGGCAAAAAGTTTGGGGAGTAGTGTTATGGAGGTATTATTTCTATGAAGTAGTGCAAAAGCATCATTTACATAGTAATCACCGAGGGCAGCAAGTTCTTGAGCAAAAGTTTTGTCTTCTGTTTGTTCTCCATCAAAAAAGCGTAGATTTTCTACTATTACAATATTGTTATTGTCTTTGGTGCTCATGGACTGTGCTTTTTCTACAGTTGGAGCAAATACTGCGTGGTAGTCGTTTTTTTTAAACCAATCAACAAGTGTTTTGGTAGAAAGTTTTTTACTTTTTTTTACAGGGCGCCCGCAATGGGTAAGTAATATAACTTTTCCACCTTTTTTTAAAATAAGATTTATAGTGGGCAAAAGTGCTTTAATTCTAAAGTCACTGGCAATGGAGCCATCCGGTTTGCGAGGAACATTAAGGTCTGCGCGAAGAATAACACGTTTGTTTTTTAAAGATGCTTTTGGGAGTTGCGATTGCATAAGTACTACCTCTGTGCTTCTGAGTTGCTACTTTTTTACGTAGTTTACACAACATTGGCATTATTCAAAGCATAGGGTTTTTAAATACAGCAATGAGTCCCTCGATACAATTTCTACGAAACCACTCGGGATGAACCGATTAATTTACGATTTTTATAATAACAAAGAATAAAGTTCATCTCGAGTGGGCGCCAAAGGCGGTTGTATCGAGAGACACCTTATTCAAAGCGTAGGGTTTGGGTGATGTTAATTTTTTTAATAGAAAAGAGGGGTAGTAAGGCAGAAAGTATTCCCAATACAAGTACAAGTATAAAAATGGTTAAAAACATATACGGGTCAAGATGTACAGGCAAATGAGAAATATAATAAACATCAGGGAGTTCGATAAATGGATAGCGTTGTAAAAGCCTTCCTACACCGTAGGCGCATGCAAGTCCAAACAGTGTTGCTATGCACGTAATAAAAAGATTAAAGAATAAAAAGATAAGCATAACGGTGCGCGTGTTCATACCGAGCATTTTTAGAAGGGCAATTTCTTTACGTTTTGCAGTAATAAACATAAATAAAAGAGAAATATTGTTCATGCTTGCAACCAGTACAATTAATCCCAAAATAAAGAACATGGCATATTTTTCTAATTTAAGAGCAGAAACCAGCGATGGGTATAAGTCTTGCCATCGATAAGCATGTAACTCGGGTATTGTAGCGCATTGTTTTGCTATGTGTTGTGCTTGGATTGGGTTAGTAAGTTTAACGCCTACTTGATTAATGCATTCTTCTTCAAAGAGTGATGTAACAAATCCTTGATGAGCGATCACAAGAGCGTTGTCGTATTCTGTCATACCAGTGCTTATGAGACCTGCAATTGTTACTTCTAGAGAAGAAAAACGTATGTTATTCAGTTGTGCATGAGGGTTCGCGCTATAGAGCAAAGTTATAGTCTCGCCAACTTCTTTATTGAGTGTTTCTGCAATTGTTTTGCCAATAATAACATGAGGACCTTTAAGTTGTACATTGGGAGCCAACTGATATTTGGTATGCAGATTGGTAACCCGTTCTTCTTCTGGGGTAATGCCTTTGAGTATGCCAACAATGGTAGGCTCTTGTGTGTGTGGTGCTTGTATAAGTACTTGCTGCGAGCTATACGTACAGGTATGGGCAATGGTTGAAAAGTTTTTTTTAAGATGTTTAATAAGTGGTGGAGCATCTAAAAAAGTGCCTGTAGGTGATTCAATAATAATGTCTGGATAAATACCTTGTAGTTTTTTTTGTGTTTCTGATTCAAATCCGCTCATGATAGAAACAATAAGTGCAAGAGAAAAAGTTCCTACAAAAATACTACCAAAACAGATCCATAGCATTGTCTGTAGCGTTGATTGGCGTATTGCTTGCTTGGCATAACGCCATGCTAAAAATGTTGCTATTGATAAACTCATCGACTGGTACCTTGTAAAGTCTTCATCTTTTTTTTAGGCTAACAGAATGTAATTTAACTGTTAGTGTACAATAAAGAGGCTAATGAATGAACCGAATAATCAATCTATCCATGTTAGTTGCGCTTTTTTTGCTCCCTGGGTGCGGAGGAACTATAATTGATACGGCAAAAGAAAACTTTCCACAAGGTAAAGAATATAAAAATTATCAAAAGAAAATTAAGCAGTATGTAAAAGAGGTTAATATTTATGATAATTTTAATACGCTAGGTTTGTTTGACGCATTGTGGCTTTCTGATGAAATGCGTACGGTGTATTCAGATATAAATGCTGATATGCGTGGGAAAAATACCGATGTGCGCCATGCGTTTGTACGTAGACAGCTCAAAGAAAATAAACATTATATTTCGTTTTATGTATTGAGTACGCACGACAATCCACTGTCTGTTAAACCGGTGCCATGGGCAATGCATCTCGAAGTTGATGATAAGCGTTACATGCCGTTTGAAGTTAAATCTATTGAGCTTGCTGTAGAATATAAAACAATGTTTGGAACACTCTTTAATAATCATAAAACACCTTACGAAGTTCGTTTTGAACGCACTAATAGTAATGGCGCAGATATTCTGCAAGAGGGCCATGCGCATAAGATGAAGCTCTATTTCAGTAGTCCTGAGCACTTTTCTTCTGCCCAATGGAATGTAGATACTTTGGGTAATGTTTCTACTGTAAAACATCGCGCTCCATCTGTAGATAAACAAAAAATAGCTCCCAAAAAAATAAAAAAACATTCTTCCGTTCTTCGTAATAAAAAGAAAAAGGGGAAATCATGAAGATTGCAATTGGAACCGACCATCGTGGGTTTGAACTCAAAAATCATTTAATACAGTCGATGCATATAGATTCGATTGTATGGGTTGATGTAGGGTGCGAAAGCGCCAATAATTGTGACTTTCCATTGTATGCACAAGAAGTTGCCAAGAAAGTTCAAGACAAAAAAGTTGATGGAGGAGTTCTTTTGTGTGGATCTGGTGTAGGCATGTCTATTGCAGCAAATAGATTTAAGGGTGTATATGCTGCCCTTGCGTGGAATATAGAGATTGCAAAACTAAGCAAAGAGCACGACAATGCAAATATTTTAGTACTCCCTACAAGTTACATTTCTTTAGATGATGCACTTGCCATGATAAGAGTCTGGTACAAGGCAAAATTTTTAGGCGGTAGGTATCAAGAACGACTTACCATGATTGATGGCTAATATAAGCTTCTAATAATTAAACTTTCAAAAATAAGACCGGCGTTAAAACCGGTCTTATTTTTGAAAGTTTAAAGAGCAAAATAAGCTTAGATTGCTAGTTTTGAAAGAAAACTCTTTATTTCTGATCTTCCGATTTGTTATTCTAATAGTTCTATTAGTTTAAAGAGTACGCAAGCTTAAAAGGAAGAAAAGATGAAGAAAAGAATACTGTTATTGTTTTTAACCAGCATATTAGTAACGCCAATTTTTGGAATGGATACAATGGAACCGATACCTGAAGAACAAGAATTAGGTCCATCTTCAGGTGAAAATCCAGATACTACATCAGTAGATTCTGTAGCTGCAGAACAGTTACAAGCAAACATGACTCTTAGGCAACAATCTGCAGCAGAAACCGTAGGCGAAAAAGACCTTGATGCAGCGGCAGCGGCTAATACGGTTACAGCACCAGGTGAAGAGAGAGCATCTAGCGTTATAACATCGGTAGGATCAGGTAAACCTACGCAGGCAGAAGATTCTGATTTAGTGAATTTCAAAAAAGATTATACGGAACATTATTCTTTTAATTATGAACGTTCTCTTCCTAATTACCTCCCACTTACTGATGAGATAAATAGTCATCTTAGGCATTGGGGAAAATTTAATAAAAATGATCAAAATAAAATAACTGAATTATGGGAAGATGAATCTGAATCAGTTAAACAAGATATAAATAATAAGTTTAAAGATAAAAATAATAAATATTATAAAGATCCTAAAAATCTTGATAGTGAACTTCAACTGGCACGTGCAAAATGGGCTTATGGCCGTTCTGCAGATGACATCGAAGAGTATGATAGTAATAAGAAAGAAAAAGAAGCAAAAATTAACAATATAGATTTTTCAAGAATAGATAAACTTAAGAAACCTAAAGATAAAGAAGAAGAGGCAATCGATCAGTTTTCATCATTAGCAGATATTAAGGAAAAATTAGAAAAATCTAATCCAGGTTATAAATATAAATTAATAGAAAAAATTGACGCAAAACTCGAAACAATACTTAAACACAATTCAATGAAATCTTGGAGTAAAAATCTACAAAAAATACAGGAACAAGAAGAAGGTCTTAGTAAAGACAAGAGTTTTGTAAAACTTCATGAAAAAAGACTTAAAGCAGAAAAAGGTAGAACAGAACGAGATGCGAAAATTAAGTCAATTGATTCGGAAGCAAATAATAAAGATTCTAAATTTAGAAAACAATGGGAAAAAGAGAATAAAAAAACTATTCAAAAAATTAAATATAAATATAAGGAAAAGATAAATGATCTCGACCTTACCAATGATGAAAGGATGGATTCTGATGATTATGATCAACCAAGGCCTTTTGACTCTGTGGAAGAAGACAACCAGTATGACCTATTAATAGAAGGTCAAAGAGAAGACATAAATAAAGAAGAAAAAGAAGAGTTAGATATTAACTTTAAAGATTGGCTCAGACAGAGTAGTTTTTTTGATAAAAAGACGCAAAAAGCTTACAAAGAATCAAATAAACAAAATGTTATAGATAGGGCAAATTTTAAAAAAGATGATGCAGAACAAGATCATACTCAAGTAGGGGGATATGACGATTGGAGTGCTAGAGATAAACTGTTTGAAGGTTTGGCTAAACAAAAAACAACATATCCACCATATATCGATGACGATGGTGATGAAATTGGAAGAACTAATCCTGAAGGTGTATTTAACAAAGAACATTTTTCTCGTGATCCTATGTTTACAAGGTATGTTTATGAGGATTTTGAAAACGTACAAAAAGATAAAAAAAAGTATGATAATAAGACGAAATATATAAATGATAAACAACATCTAATAAGAGACGTACAGACTTATAAAGGTGAAAGAAAGAAATTCGCTTATGAACAAAAAAAAGATAATGCATATAGCGACTATGCAAATAATACAAATAAAAAATTTGAAAAATGGAAAGCAAACGAAAAAGAAAAGAGATTTAAAAAATGGAAAGCAAACGAAAAAGAAAAGAGATTTAAAAAATGGAAAGCAGATCAGAGCACAGAATCTGCAGCATAAAATAGTTATAGTTTAAAAAAATAAGACCGGCGTTTAAACCGGTCTTATTTTTTTGATCCTGCGATACGATTTCTACGAAATCACTCAGGATGATTTTTGTATGTTACTTACTGCGTAACTCGTTAAGTTCTCCAATAGAAAGAGTCTTTCTATCTTGAAGCGCTGTAGTAGTGTTAACAAGCCATGTTAATTGTTCTGTAAGTTCAACTGCAATTTCGCGTTCGTATTGCTCAACTAAACGATACGCTTGCGTTAGTTTGTCTTCTCGAGTTGCCTTAGCAACATCTTTTTGATCAAGACCTTCGAACACAATATCTTTTGCAATTTTAAATGCTTCTTGCTTGTCTACTTTGTCGTAAGAAGGACTTGGTAAACCAAACACAGTTTGTGCAACGTTACCTGCAAGCAAAATCTTACATTGTTTTTTTAACTCATCTTGAGACTCAAGATTAAGTGAATCTGACCAATGATAAGAGAAGATGCCGCCGTGACGAATAGCACGTTGGTCTTTGCTCTGAAGCCCTGCAATGTTGTATTGCTGTGTTACATGTTCTTCTTGTAGATCTTGTGTAATAGGTAGTACTGTTACTTTACTTAATTGCTTTTGTGATTCAAGAATAATGTTCATAATCGCTTTACCAGCTTGGTGAACAGCTACAATTTGTTCTTTTTCTGCAGGAACATCATACCCACAAGGAATCATTTTTTTAATTTCGCTATCAAGTGCTTTTTCGAAATGTTGCTGAGTAACAGAGGTTCCAGCAAACTTAGCTAGCATAAGTGTTTTTTTCATTACAATATCAAGCGAACCAAATGAGCAACCTTCTGTTTGTTGTGCTAATTCATTAAAATCAAAACGATCAGTATTCATGCAACGTTTTTCACATTCTTTTTTAAAGAACGCAATACGATTGTTGAATGTTGGTTTATCGAACCAGAACATTTTACCAAATCTACCATGTTGACGAAGCGCAAAGTCTAAGTTTTCTGGTTTGTTGGTTGCAGCAAGAATAATAACATGAGACTTTTCATCTTTACTCAATGTACCACTCATGCAGGTTAAGAACTCACTCAATAGTTTTGAATCGCCATCACGTTGCAATCTTAAAAGATCAAGTTCGTCTAAGAATAAGATGCATGGTGCATGGTAACGAGCAAGATCCATCCAATGGGCAATACCTTTTTGGATTAACGAATCGGTGCTAATTTCGAATAAACGCATTTTATCGTTTCTGCCGGTAGCTTTCATAGCTTCGTTAATTTCTCTTGTTAGAGCCTTTGCTGCAAATGTCTTACCATTTTGCGGGTCACCAGCAAAAAGATAGCCACGTTCAACTTTAATGCCTGCACGATCAAATTTATCTGGTGAACAGATGTACTCAATCAATTTGCTTAATTCTTCTTTAATTTCTTCTCTTCCAACAATGTCGTCAAAAGATTCTTCGGGCATGCTTAGAGATTCGTAGGTACTTTTTTTGGTGATACCAAAAAGAAGATCATCAACTCTGTTAGTAACTTTACTAAGGTAATTTGAAGCAACGTCATAATCTTTTGCTAAGTAGCTATGGAACCATTTTGCGATAGGGATTTGAATAAGAGCTGATTTCCAATCCATATCCACAATACCTTCAAAACGATCTGTCCAGTAGTTTACAGATCCTCCACCAGCACCAGAAATTGTTTTTGTTTTGTCGATAGTAACATCTTTTGGAGCATTTTCAATAGCAAGAAGATTATCGGAAATTGCTTCTTCAAGTTCTTTTTTGATGATTTTGATTTCATCTTTAGATCTTTTTACAAGTTCTCCATTTTCATCTTGATAGATACTTACTTCGTCAACCAAGTTATTAATATGGTCTTCCATAGAGATTTTTTCTAGCACGCCCTTTGTATTTTTTGTTCTTACTTGAGCATTATCAATTCTTAGTTCAGGAGCAGCTTTAAAGCTGATAGCGTTTTTATCTACATCAACAAGATATTGAACTTGAGAGTGATTTTGTTGCGCTTTAGAAGGAGGTTTACCCATCCATTTTTGCATGCTACCAAAAGACTCACCTAACCATTGTGTAATAGTATCGTCGGTTGCGTTTTTCATGTTTGTTACGGCCCAGCGTGGTGTAACAAATACAGACCAGTGAATAAATGCAGTATATACAAGTGTATGTTCTACAATTGGCCATACATAGTATTTTCTATACATCTTACGTGCGCCACGATACATCTTATTAAGTTGCGTTAACCCGATTTTTTCTGAAAGATCTGTAAGTTCCTTCAGACGTTTTTCGTTATGAACTAAGATACGATCAATTTGTGCAAGAGTTGGTTTTTCTGTTGATTTCTTTGTAAGAATTTCGATATTAAGTTCTGGAACAACTTCTAGACCAGAGTTGATTGCAGCAGTTAATACACGGATAACTTCGTTAGTTAAATAGGTAAGAGCAACAAGTTGTTGTTCATTAATATGAATTGCGGCAGCATCTTTAATAAGATTCATTTCTTTACGAAGTAATTGAAACTGAAGGCGTACTTGAGTTTTTTTCTTCTGATCAAGATTACTTGCGCCACCATTTGTTACATTTTGGGCAGCTGTTTCTATAACTGCAGCACAAACATCCATTTGTTTAAGAGCGAGTATAGATCTGTCTTGGAGCTGAGAAAGTGTGATTTCGCTTGTTTTTGTGGGACGAGCTTCTGCAGAAAGAGGCGTATTGATTAACATTGTAAGGGTCAGAAAAACACCTAAAGATCTTCGTAAGTAAGAGGACTGATTCATGTAAAATACCTTTTTTGTCCATGTTTATGTAATTTTTATCTTTTTAGTAAGAAGTGCTGGTAGAGTACCGTACGGGGGGTTTTTTGTCAAAGAACGAAAGAAAAATAAAAGTATACTGCTTTTTATTAAATCTTTTTGTTATACTGCTGCAAAACACTCTATCAATCAGTCTTTTTAAATAAGAGCTATAAAAAATAAAAGGGTCTTCATGTTAAAAAAGCCATCACAATATATTATTTGGGGTCTTGTCACACTAGTATGTTTTGGTGTTGCAGGAGGTTGGCGTTATTTAAAAAAACCACAGCTTTCTGGTTGGACTACAAAAGGATTTATGCTTAAAAAGCTTGAAGGTCTCGATAATGTGGTTCCCTTTTTAGTTATAGGATCGGGCCCTGCTTCATTGAGTGCGGCCTTATATGGATCTCGGACAAAAGTAAGAACAGTGGTCTTGCGAGGTAATAAACCAGGAGGGCAACTAACAGGAACCTCATATATAGAAAACTGGCCTGGTATCACGCGTATAAAAGGTGGAGATGTTGTTGCCCTGCAGCAAGAACAGGCAGAAAGCTTTGGATCCATCATGGTGGATGACACAGTCAGCTCGGTTGATTTTTCTAAGTGGCCCTATGTGGTAGAGACCGAGGAAGGACATACTATTAATGCCATGGCAATCATGATTGGAACAGGGGCAACGGCTCGAGGACTTAATGTTGAAGGTGAGCAGACCTATTGGGGGCGTGGGGTAACAACCTGTGCAATTTGTGATGCTCCGTATCATCGAGACCACGATGTGGTGGTTGTTGGTGGTGGTGATTCTGCTATGGAAGAAGCAATTGAACTTTCTCCGTATGCAAAAAATATTACCATTTTGGTTCGAGGAGATATATTAAAAGCTTCTCCAAGTATGGTAGATCGAGTGCTTGGGTGTCATAATATTGTGATTGAGCATAACCGAGCGATTACCGAAGTTAAAGGTGATGGATACCACGTAACCAATATCGATGTAAAAAATACTAAAACTGGAGAAATAGAAAATTGGCCAATCACAGGAGTGTTCTTGGGAATTGGACACGATCCAAACACTAAGCTTTTTAAAGAAAGTTTAAAAACCAATAAAAACAATTATTTAGTTATTGATGGTAGAACGCAACAGACTTCATATTCTGGTGTGGTAGCAGCTGGTGATGTGTGCGATCCTCGCTATAGACAAGCAGGTGTTGCAGCCGGTGATGGTATTAAAGCTGGTCTTGATGTGGTGTGGTGGTTGAGTTCTTTAGGATATAACCAAACAGCACAAAATAAATTGGAACCGTTCTTTTTCGAAAAACCAATTAAAAAGATTGAAGTGGCTCACATTAATAGTGATGTAGAAATTAGACGTCGTATGAAAGACTCTCCAGAAAAATTAGTTTTCTTAGATTTTTATACCGATGCCTGCCCTACATGCATGCATATGATGCCAGTTATCGATTGGGCAGCTGCAAAATTTGTAAACAAAGTACGTTTCTTTAAAGTTGATGCTGCGGACGCTTTTGATATGACCAAAAAGTACAAAGTGCCAGATGTGCCGCATTTTCTTGTAATGCGTGGCGATAAAGTTGTTGGCCGTTTTCACGATATCATGGACCGTCCAGAACTTTATAAGTTTATTAAAAAGTTTCTTGTGTCTGATACGTATACCGAAGAAGATTAACTTTTTTTTATTCAAATCAAAGTCATACTGAGTGGGCACTACAGGTGGTTGTATCGAAGTATGTTGCGTTCTTAAAGTTATAAATAGAGAAAACTTTTTTCTATTCAAATCTTGATTTTCTAGGCCGCTTTATTTTAAGCTTATTCCTTATAGGGATAAATAAAATTTAGGGGCCTAACTCATGAAAATAAAAATAAATCTCACTCTCCTGGCGCTTATCATAGCCGCCACACCACTCATCCAATTCTCTCCACTCTATGCAATGGGACTTTCAGATGTTGAAAGTGGACTAACCGATTCATTGAGTGAAGATACTGATGGGGTAGGTGATGCTGATTTAAGGGATAGTGCAACAGCAACAGATGATTCGGGTTTAAGTACTAATACCGATACTACTATGAATGAATCTAATACTATAACTAGTGGTGATACTGAAAGCTTAAATACCATTGGGAAAACTGGAGAAACGGAAATTCATAATGCAGATGCAGCAGCTACACAGTCAGATAATACAACTGCATCAGATTTAAATCAGCAAGATAATCCCGATGTAGCCAAGGCAGGAACTACAGGTGGTCGTAATGCCGCAGATGTAACAGACGCAACAGGCCCAGCAGAAACTGGCAGCGACGATAATTTTTTAGCCGGCGGAGACGAAAAGCCTCCTGAGGAAAGCGGCGGCAAAGAAAAAACTCCTGCGGAAGAAAGAGTAGAAAAGTATAAGAAGCTTAAGGATCAAAAATCGGAATTAAAAGAACGATTAAAAGATGAGCAAGCAAAAGGGGATACTTTCGGGGAAAAGCAAACGCAAGAAAAACTCGAGGGCGTTAACAAAGAGATCACAGAAACAGTTGATAGCATGGTTCGAGAAGGTGACGATTTAACTGCAGCCCGAAGAGGTAGAGATACTGGAAACTGGGCTGATCGTACTGTAAAAAAAATAGGGCGTGGTTTAGATTATGCAGAAGATGGTATTGGTGGAGGCGCAGATTGGGTTTCTGGTAAAGGTACTGTAGAAAGAATAAGAGTAAGGGGCGTAAAGCTTGATGAAGATCTTAATACTGCAACAAGCGACCTTGATCAAGTAAGGGCTCGGCACGCTAAAGGCGATGCTACAGACTCTGAACTTAAAGCAGCAGAAGAAAAAGTTGAAGGTGTTAAAAAACAAATAGAAGATAATAAGACAGTACTTAGGAAAATAGGACGTGGAATTAAAGACACTGTTAAAACAATTGGTCGCGTTATAAAATCAGTGGTATCCGGCTTTGCCATGTTAATTGGTCAAGCACTGGCCTTTACGGTTCCAAGTGCGTTGTATCAAATGACAGTTGCTGCTGAAGCAAAAGAAGCATTGTATCAAGAAGTTTCTGCTCCGCAACAGTTTGGTAATTTATGGTTGCAGATTCCACCGCAACTTGTTAATAAAAATGATGCAACAAGTTCAGCATTCTTGTACTGCGAAGTACCAGATAGCAACAAACAATCAGCAAGTTACTTTAACCCTTCGTATCTTAAAACAGCTAACTACTATGTGAGTTCTGCAACACAACCAACTTATTGGGGAACAACCTATATTGGAAGCGCAACCTTTACTGGGGCAATGGTCAACCTAAATACGGGTTGGAACTTTACCGGTAACGGTACTGCAGATAGCGCAGGGGCACCAACATTCCCTCTGATCGACACTATTTCAACATTTGTGAATAGATTTATAAACATGGCTGGTGCAACAACATTCTCTCATACTGCTGGTGCTGCCGATTGGGTGCGTATGGATTCATCAAGTTTAATGGCAAAATCAGATTCTCACTCGTTTAACGATCCAACTATTAGAAAACTCTTTATGTCTCCTACTCCTGCAGGTGGACCAAAAGTTGCAGACGCACTTGCTGGTATTGGTCAAAAATTACCTCCAGCTCCGTTGTTTTATAACGCAATTAGTAAGTTTAGAACACCAACATCTCCAAAGGGATTTGGCGGTCTAAAAATACAGCAAATGGAAGGTAACGGGTTTTTAAATGTATTGCTCAATAATGATATTAATTACGAAGGCAAAGTCAATGAGCCATTGCGAAAGGCACTTGGAAAGTTAAAAAATGAGAACGAAGCGTTTAATAAAACTATGTCTGTTAATCCCAAGACGGGAGATATTTTCTTTGACACTAATCAAATAATAGCCATTAAAAAAGCACAAGAAAAAGTATCAGAAGAGCTTAAAGATCAACAAGCTCCTACAACAGAATATGGTTTTTCTATAGAAGAAAATATTAATGCACGCGGTATTTATATTTACGAAATTGTTACTGATCATGCAAACGCTGGAGTAATGACTCCATCGCTTCATGCATTGTTGCGTAATACATTAGATGCGTATGTGCCACTTAAAGAGTATGTGATTTGTTTAGATGCACAAGTACAAATGGTTCCACTTTATGTGCCGCAAGTTGTGGGTGGTCAATCACGCCAAGTTGTTGATAAGAGTGGGAAAACTAAAACAGTTAAAACTGGTGCTGCAACAGTGCAATTGGTAGTTAATCCAGCTATTACATATATCTCTAGTTTAACAACGGGTCTTACTTATGAGCAGGGAAGTGGACAAGGAAAACAAACAGTTGAAAATACCAGTGGTACAACAATGAGTGATGTTAAGTTACTTACTCCTTATATGACTGCTGATGATAAGGTTGATTTTTCTTATGCAGCCGCAGCACGTTCACAAGCACTTAATGCAGCTGGCGGAGATATGAATATTGTTAATCAGATTGTGGCAATGACAAACTTTACAACATCAAATTCTGTTAATGGTCCATTTACCACATACAGTGGATACAAGTTTACACGAGTGCCACTTACTGATCTTCTTGGAGGAAGCGCCATTAATAAAGAAGACAAAGTTGTTTCTGATATGGCTGCTATACTTTCTAACGCTTCTAGTAAAGGAAGCCAAGAGGCATCGCAAACACAATGGAGCCAAAAAGCTAAATTAGCTTATTTATCAAAATTCTATATTTATCAAGTAACGCATAAAAATGGTGATGGTACTCTATCTCCTACAAATAAAAAACTTACAGACTATGTTATAGCTTTAGGTGGCGCAGAAGAAGGATCGTTCCAAATTATGCCATTGGGAACAGATCAAGTTACGGGTGGATTAAATGCGCATGGAGTAGAAGGAGTCTTTAGTTTAATTACTGGTCGAGGGTATGACGTTGATCTTAACGACCTTCCTCTTTGGTACACTGTTAATATGAAGCCATTGAGCCAAGGATCTTATTTCCCTATTCATGGCGAAACAAGTGAAGGGTATGAGCAAGCCAGTTCTCCTGAAGAGCAAGAAGTTACTATTTTTACAAAACAAGGTGGCAAAAGAGTTTCACAAAAAATAAGAGTTATTCCTAATGTGTATATGGGTGCAGCCTTTATGCCAACACATTATAATCCCTATAACAGATATATTACTAATGAACCCCTTAGAATAGCTTACGAAAAGGCAAGAAAAGAAGTAATCCAATATGGTCTAGCATTCCAAAGCCAGACTGCTTCGCTCAAAGGTCTTTCTGCTGCAACTAAAGATTATGGCCTTACTCATACACCAGCATTTTTAAGAACGAAAGGTTTTAGTGAAGAGTTAATAAACAGAATTCAATCTGTAAAAAGTACAAAAGGTACAGCAAGTAATTTAGCGGCAGCGCAAGATAGATATGAAAAGTTGCAAGCAATTGTTAATACACATCCAGGAGTTACAGCATGGAAGCCTAGTTCTGTGGTTCTTGATGTTCCACCATTGTATTACCTCTTTTTCCCAGGATTATCTTACTGCCAACAGGATGTTAACTCTATAGGTGTTGGTCCGGGTGGTGGATCTGCCGCTCCGGCTCCTCCGTCTGGAAAATCACAGCAAGCAATACACAGTACCACCATGAATTGGCCTGTAACACAACCGTGTCAAGCACCTACACGTATTACTATAGGTAAAAGCACTCCAGGAACACTTATGAGTGTGTTGCCAGAAGCATTCTCTGGATTCAATCTATCACAAGATCTAGTAGCCAAAGGTTCTAACAGTGGGCCACGAAAACAAAAAACATTTTATGCATTTGCTGAGTCTGTTGGTAGAAATAAAAAAGGAAAAAAATATCTAAGTATTCTTGCAACGTACACAGAGTGGAATTTGTCACAAGATGCTACTAACTACTGGGTAGAGAGTGGGTTTATGGGGCCTTTCAACTTTACAAAACGAGTATTTAATAACGTGTATATTACGGCTACAAGTAGAGAAGATGTTGCAAAAGGTCACTTCTTTTATCGAGCATCAGGGTTCTCTCCAAACGATATCTTTGTATGTGCAGAAGGGCCTGCAAATGGCATGGTTACTGCACTTAATCAATTAAAAAACATTGGTCGACCGTATGCAAGTATAGTAGCGGGTAACTATCTTATTAATGTAGGAACCGGGCAAGTTTATACACCATATGTTCCACCAGGAGCAAAAGAAGGTCAGTACTTAAAATCAGCTTCTCCTTATGCATGTTCTGGAGGAGATATGAGAGACATCAACTGTAGTCTGCAACCAGTTGGCCAAAATGTGTATAAGGGTGGTACTCAGGCTCCTCAAGGTAAGTTTCCTCCGCCAGTTAGAACAGGTGTACAGGTAAGGTTTAATACAGACGATATCCTTATGGCAGCTTTAAACAATCAAGGTAAGGTAGGTTCAAGAGTTGCTCGTGGAACAAGTATAAAAGCTATTTTTGCAACACTTCCTCTGGCATTACAAAATGCGTTGAACACTGCAATGCAATCTGCTCAAGAACAAATACAAAAAAGTTTATATCCGATTTATTTTGGTAAACTAACATTAAGTCTTAATCGAGAAGGGCTTACAAATGGTAACTATATTTATGCTGTTACACCAACAAGCGCTGTAAAATATGGGCAGGCTCATGACTATGTAGCGGTTGCAGATTTACCAGACGGCAACTTTAAAGGCCTAGGTGGCAAAGCAATTACTCCTTATACTAAAACGCTTATGAGTTTAGTAACAGGATCGGTATATACAGTTAGTGGTCAATCAATACCAAACTATCTACAATCTGTTGTACTAGCCCAAAATGGAGGACGAGAAGGGTCTGTGCCATCATTGCTAATGCAAATGATAGAAAGGTCAACTAAGTCCAAAATTAATCCTGCGCTTGCACAAAGAATTATGGAACTTAACACTTTGTATATACGACAAGGTAAAGAGTTACAAAAAGAAGGATCTCTTTTAAACAGTGCACCGCAATTGCCAATCGAAGCACTTAAACATGCAAGAGCAGTAACGCAACCTACAATTGATGATGCAAGTGTACCAAGTTCACATCTTATTACTGTAGGCGGAGAGTATTTCTTACAGGCAAAATCGGTTCTTGCAGGAACAGACAAAAATAAAACTCAATCACTGACTACAATCTTTGACTTTAACGCAACCGATCAAAAAAGAGATTCAAGTTTGGGTGTGTACTATACACTTCCAAAAGATAAGAATTCTCAATTTATGGTTCCAACTTCTGCTCTTACAGGATTTGAGTTAGAGGCAATGCGAGCAGCTCATGGAATTGCGGTTGCACCAAACGGCGAACAAGAAGTAACCATTCCGGTAACACGTATTCCATTACCACTTGGTCCAGGAGAAAAAACATTGATTCCTGATTATGGAAAAGATGGTAGATACATGGTTAATGCAAAACATATTAATCCAGTAACTAATAATGCAAAAGGGGAACGCTATTACTATTACTATCATATAAAAACTCGCGCTTACTATGCATTAGTACAAGATGTTACAGGTAATGCGTATACCAAAGGTGAATCAAAAGCAGCTGATAACGGTTACTTTGTAGATCTTATGAGTGGTGATGAATATTATGTTAATGGTCAGCCACGTATGGAACAAAGTTCTGTTGCATATGCATTACAAAAAGATGAACGTGGTGAAGTTGTAGATGTGCAACAACCACTCTTTATGTGGGGTCAAGCAAATAACTCATATGGTGGTCAGTCACTTAATGTTATGGCTAATGTTGGCCAAGGTTATTCTCAATATATGTATGTTCAATTTAGCAGTGTGCATAAATTTCAAAGCTCTGATAAATCGAAAATCATGTATCTTGGATACCATGTGTCGGGAGAAGGCGCAGGTAAACAGATAACTCCTATGCGCATGATGGGGTCGGCACAAGATCCAGAAAACTTACAAAGAGAAAATCTTTCTGTTCCTAAAAATATTGATACCAGTGGCATGACACAATCGCAAGTGGCAGAACTTGCTTACACTTCAGAAGTAGAACAAGTGATGAAAGCCGGTTGGAAGCTGTATAGAATTGATTACGATATATCTCCATCTGGAATGCAAAATGGTTCAGTAACCTTTTCGGAGATGACAGAATCTATGCCAAAACGTTATCAAATGGGTAACATGCAGTATGTAGAGGGTGGCATTCAAGGATTTAAATATCCATTAGCGCAAACCAATAAACTTACTCAAGCATTAGTCTACGGTCGTTCATTTGTTGCCGAAGGTATGGGTAAC
Source organism: Alteromonas naphthalenivorans (assembly GCA_047631715.1). Lineage (GTDB taxonomy): Bacteria > Babelota > Babeliae > Babelales > CAIQNR01 > CBFHTA01. The sequence goes on along the minus strand of JBLICC010000003.1, from coordinate 17,412 downwards.
AGAAAAGGACACACAGGAATTCCAACAGGTATCGCGGCATTGGGTACCGCACTGTGTGGAGTTACGAGTGCTGACTCAGATGCAATGATTGGGTTTATTCCAAGTATGCAATCAGACTTCTATGTTGCCACTCAAGGTACACCGCGATTAGGACAATTTGCAGACTATCAATCACGAAGTGGTGGCATTCAAGCAATCGTTACTAACTACTCACTCACAGGACAAAAATCTGCATCCGGTGTGGCAATTCAAAGTTCATATCTTGGATTTAGATTGGATCAACAAGATGAAGCGATTTATGGATTTGCTTATTCTTATGCATCAGATAAAAAACTGAGCGACTTAAAACAATCGGTAAATGTGTTTACCAATGCTGAAGGACACATGCAACTTGTTCAAGAGATTTCAGCAACACCTCGAGTTAATGTTTCTGTTCCTCAAGGATCAATTGGTTCCGATTATCTGATTGGTTTCTCTAATCCAGTAAAACGAATCTTGTATCGAATCCCACCATTACGAGTAGCAGAGAGTTATTTTGAAAAAGATAAAACTCAGTACGATACTGGTGATGGATCAACAGCAAGAGCGTTTGATCTCTTTAAGAACATGGTTTCAACATACGGTGTTGGTACATTGGTTGATTATAGCAGTGGTGCAATATTTGAACCTAAAAAAAGTGATAAAAAATATCTGTATCCAACCGGTAATACTGTGAGCATGCAAGGGTTGAAATTGATTAGAAAACAATTTAAAAATGCAACGGCAGACCCAGGTTCATTACGACTAACATTACCAGGAAGCATTAGTAGAGCGATTCACTATGCTCAAGAAAATAAAAAACCTCCAATGGCACCAGGAGCAAGACGCGAGTTAGTAGCAGGGCATGGAACGCCACAGCTTATGGAACAACAAAGTTCACGACCACCAGCTGCACCAAGAGAATCAGAACATGGTTCGGGGAGACCGCAAAGTCCACCACCTAACTATAGAGCTCCAGAACAAGGGCATCAAAAAGAACAACAACAAGATTCACGTGGCCCTCAGCAGCAACAGCAGCCACAACAAGAGCAACAAGAATCTAATCAACCACGAGCGTATCAAGCTCCGCAACAAGAACAGCAGCAAGATTCACGCGGGCCTCAGCAACAACAGCAGCCGCAACAACAACGGCAACAAGACTCAGATCAACCGCCAGCATATCAATCTCCACAGCGGCCAGAGCAACGGCAAGCAGGGCTTAGAATGCCAACGCAATCACCAAGAACAGCGCTCTTAGATCTGGGTGCAAGAATTGCCGCTATTCTGAGGCAACCTGTCATTATATAAAACTATAATTTTTTAGATAGTATGGGCGTCCTGGAGGCGCCCACTTTTACTTAGAATTACAAACATGCTATTTTTATAGAGATAAAAGATTTCTTAAGTAATTATAAAGGGTGGCATGTATGATTAAGTATACGGCAAGCGATAAAACTCTATTAGAGCAAAATGTAGAAGGTTTTGTTTATTTTGTTCCTCAAGATTTTTCACTTAATAAGATCTGTGGAAAAGTAGCAATGTCTTATTTTCCTGAACTTAAATTGTTTATGGAATATAAAGATTTTACTGGTAAAAATGGACAAACGGTTACGGTACCAATTTCACAAAACAAAAAAATTAAACATTTAATTTTTATTGGTCTTGGACAAAGAGATAAAACATATACAGTTGAAACTTATCGCAGAGCAATGGCTTCTGCTGTACGCATTGCAGAATGCCACAAGATAGCTTCTCTTGCAGTAGAAGTTCCCAATAGTAAATCTATTTTTGGCTACGATGTTGAGTACATGGCGCAAATAACAACTACTATTTCTATGATGGCAGATTATACGTTTGATGAATTTATTGATAAAAAATCAAGAATTAAACGTGTAGAAAAAATTGTATGCGTTGCTCCTAAAAAAGATATTAAAAAAGTAGAAGCTGGTATTAAAGCAGGTCAGATTGTAGGTGAATCGGTTAATAATGCACGTCATTGGGTAGATCTTCCTGCAAATAAATTAGCACCCATCGATGTTGTAAAATATGCAAAAGCACTTGCTAAAAAACATGATTTAGAAATTTCTGTATTTGATGAAAAGAAAGCAGAAAAACTGGGTATGGGCGGTTTAAAAGCGGTTGGTATGGGTTCGCAGCATGATGCTCAAATGGTTATTATGCAATACACCTGCAAAAAGAAAAATGCTCCAATGCTTGCGCTAGTTGGTAAAGGTATTACCTTTGATTCTGGTGGTATCAACTTAAAACCAACTGGTTATTTAGAAACCATGAAAGAAGATATGTCTGGTGCAGCAGCGGTTATTAATGCGCTTGTTGCAATTTCTAAATTTAAACCAAATGTTAATGTGGTTGCGGTTGCAGCTCTTGCAGAAAACATGGTAAGCGGAAACGCTAATCATCCTGGTGACATTATTACATTTTATAATGGAAAAACTGCAGTTGTTGGTAATACCGATGCAGAAGGACGTTTAGTTTTAGCTGATGCACTTGCGTATACCGATAAACATTTTAAACCAACAGCAATGGTTGATGTTGCAACTTTAACTGGTGCGTGTTCACATGCTATTGGTCCATTCTTTAGCGGGTTGTTAACGCAAGACGATAAACTTGCCGAAACATTAGATAAATCCGGTAAAATGTCGGGTGATGCATTGTGGCGTTTACCGTTAACTGATGCGTATAAAGCAATGGTAAAAAGTAATATTGCTGATCTTGATAACAGCGGTAACAGAAAGTATTATGCTGGTGCTACCAATGGAGCAATGTTCTTAAGTAACTTTGTTGATTCAAAAACACGTTGGGCGCATATTGATATTGCACCATCTGCGTTTGATGTTCCTGCTACTCCGTACTATAAAGCTGGTATGGCTACTGGTGCAGGTACACGATTACTTATTGATTTTGTTTTAAACTGGAAGTAAAAACTTTTAATATTAAGTTTATCCTGAGCACCCTACTCTAGTTGAGTAGGGTGCTCGAGGGACGTTTTTTAGGGAAACAATATGTGTCGAAGTTATTATTTTTTATTATTTTTTTTATTTCAGAGTGATTACCTAAGTGCTACAGGTAATTCTGGATTTCTGTCTTTATTTCAACCACTTATACAAGTGTTTGAATCCAATGGGCAGGGCCTAGAGACTGAGGAACTTATGTGCTATAAAGTGCTTATAAGTGAATTTGAAGAAAATGAAACATATCTTGCTGAAATTAAAGCAGGATTAAGAACGGTTAGGAAATCATCAAAAGTAAGTTTGTTAAATCGGACACAATCCAATGGTAATGCTGCTATAAATTTAAAAATTTTTCTGAGTCAAACTTATATTGATTTTCGGAAGCTCTCTCATGATGAGGTAGTTGCGCGATTAAAGAAAGGGGAACTCACTCCTAGAACATATATATGGATGGGGCCAAGGTATCAACATATTCTTACACTTGTACCTCGTTTGGTAACCAGAAGGTATTTAATTGATGTCGGTGCTTCTGAAGATGATGATGCTATCCTTGAACTTAATGGTAAACTAAGCAACAAACAAACATGTTCTGATTTTCTTTGTGCAAACATTAGAAATAAAACTACTTAATTGTTAAATGTTTTTATTTTTTCAAGTAATGTTTGGCATTCTAATCGTTCTATTCTTAATTTTTTAAGAAGAAGATTTACTTCTTCTTCGAGAGTATCACTTTCACAGTTTTCGAGCGATTCTAGTCTTTTGATTCTAGATTTAATAGTTTCTATCTGTGTTTTTAGACTGTGTACTTTAGCAAGTAATGTTTCATGATTTTGACAATCTTGTGGTGATAGATGATACGATTCTTTATGGGTTGCTCGACTCTTTGATTCTTGATTATCTGAAAAAGCTGCATGTGCACTACTGGCTATAAGAAACATTGCTAGCGTAAGTTTTATCATTACAGTCCTTTGTGTTTTAAACTAATATCACTTTCTAATAATGCTAAAGACGATTGTACTGTTGCAATAGTATCTTTACCTAACTGCACAGAAGATCCGAAGAGTGTTATTTTTGGATATTCTTTATTAATTTCCTCTTCTGTTTTTTGTAACATAATAGCGTATAATTTTCTTTGCATTTCATTATTCTGTTGAATACTTTGATAGCCCCAATTACTTATAAAAATAATGCCTATAGCAAGAGACCATTTCATGTTGGTAATGGTAAAAAGTGTTACGATAAGTGCAAGGGCTAAAATAACCGATTGTTGAATCATGTTGAGCCTTTTTTTATTGTTGCAAACTGTTCTTTTGAGTAGAGTACATAAAAAAAAGACTTTACAAAAGTATTGAGTTTAGGGTATTATTTAAGCTTATTAAGTTTTATAATTTGGAAATATCATGCAAGATAAAATAACATTCTTATTTTTTGAGCAGCACAAAGCAACCGCTTCGTGTATGGTATTTTTAAATTCTTTTCTTTCTTCTTCTCGTTTTTCTTCAATCTGGTGGAGCTAGCGCTCCATATATTTTTTTAACTATAACTCATTTTCGCGCATATGTGTAAGCAAAAGTGCTTATGCAAAATTTAATTAAAAATTCAGATTTTAGGAAAACAAATGAAAAAAACAATAATACTTTTACTGGCAACTATTTTTATAAATATTAACGCATGTAGCGGAGATTATTTTGATATAGACGGTTCCCGGGCAAAGTATCTTGTAGGTGTAATTCACGATGGAGATATTAAAGAAGCAAGTAATATTCTTAAGTCTCCTGTGGAAACAAACCTACGATTTAAACATTCAAAAAGCGAAGAACCTAATGTTTATAAAACATGCATAGGGCATGCTTTGGAGTTAGGATGTTCGGAAAACAAACAAAGAAGAAGTGCTATGATGCCTTTTTTGTATCTATTAAAAAAGCATGATTTTCGAGTGCTGCCCGAAGACATAGAGAAGGCGAAAAAGATTGCCGGTCGAGATGAAAAGGGTAATAAAGGTGTATTTAAAAATATATCTTCAAATCAGAAACCTAACGGTGCACATACTCGAGGCCTTGTTTATCTTATAGAAAAGTTGCCAAAGGTTAATGACTACGAGTTTGATGAATTAATCGAAGAGTTAGCTAAAGAGAATCATCTACCATATTAGCGATTAATCCAATCATTGCTAACGAACAAACTAAAGAAGAATTACCGTAACTAATAAAGGGGAGACCGATCCCCTTTGTTGGTAACAGTCCTGTAGCAACAAAAATATTAATCAGTGCTTGTAGGCTCAGTAGAATAACTAATCCTAATGTAGCATAAATAGGAAATGTTTTTTTAAGTTGCCAGGCAACCTTCATGCCAAAGTAAAGAAGTAAAAGATAGAGCGACAAGATTATGCACGAACCTATAAAACCTGTTTCTTCTGCAATAATAGAAAAGATAAAATCGGTATGCTGCATTGGTAAATAAAAGAATTTTTGTTTTGAATGCGAGATGCCACTTCCCCACCAACTTCCCGAACCAATAGCTATAAGAGATTGTATAATCTGAAACCCTGCACCTTGAGGGTCGTCCCAAGGATTTAGAAATGTCATGATACGTCTTAGTCTATATGGTTGAGTATAAATTAATAATGATACCATAGGCACACATGCTAAAAAGGTGAGTAATAAATGTGTAAGGGGTAATTGAGCTATAAATAACATGGTTAAAGAAGTAACAGCAAGAGTAACGGTCATACCAAAATCGGGTTGGTTCAAAAGCACTACACTTACTAATCCCAGCATTACCAAGAAGGGCAAGTAGGAGCCGGTAAACGTAAATTGTTTCTTTTCTTTTTTTGCTAAGAATCGTGCAACATATAAAATAAAAGCAATTTTAAGTAATTCACTTGGTTGAAAAGAAAACCCACCAATGTTTAACCAACGGCTTGATCCATGAATAGTATGTGCAAATTTGGGGATCATAGTAAGTGCGGTAAGCGCCCATGTTATCCAGAAGAAAAGTGGAGTCATTGCATACACAAATTGCAGTGATATAAAACGAGCAATAAAGAATCCAAGCATGCCAACGCCTAAACCTATCATTTGTCTTTTAAGGTAGTAATGAGATGATCCAGTTTTTTCTAGCGCATACACAGAGCTAGATGAGTAGATAAATAAGAGACCAATAACAATGAGTGTGGCCACAATACAGATAATAGTGCTTAAGTCACTTTTGAGTTGCGAACGAGTGGTAAACATGCTTCTCCTTTTTTAAGATGATAGTTAAAAACTATAGTGTATATTTTGTAATTATTATAGATGCATGATGTGTCCCTCGATACAATTTCTATAAAATCAATCGGGATGAACTTTATACTTAGTTATTGTAAAAATTATAAATTAATTAGTTCATATCAAGTGTACGCCAAACCCGATTGTATCGATAAACACCTTATTGATTAATTAGATTTTTAAATTTTTTTCCACGTTCTTCGTAATTTTTGAATAAATCAAAGCTAGACCCAGAAGGTGAAAATAAAACGATATCTTTTGGTTCTAGTTTTTTTAATGCCATATCAAAACCATCTTCTAGTGTTGCATGCACAGAACTGGGTAGTACGCTTTCTTGGCACCAGGCATGGAGTTGTTCGGCTTCTGCTCCAAAACAAATTACATGTTTAATGTTCTGTGGTAACTGTGTAATGAGTTCAGACCGATCGATGCCTTTGCTTAAACCGCCTAAAAATAAAATAATAGTTGTATCTACGAATTGAGAAACTGCTTGAAGCGTTGCCGCAGGAATGGTTGCCTTTGAGTCGTTATAAAAATCTGCACCGTTTACCGTACCTACAAATTCAACTCGGTGCTCGGGAACAGTGAGTTTGTCTTTGTAATTAAGAACTGTTTCGGGGTCAAAATCAAGGTATTCTAGAATTGATAATATAATCTGCCAGTTTGGTGGACAGGTAATGTCGGATAATTCTTTTGTTATGTCCATATATGTTTCGCTACCAACCCATGTAACTTTCTGTTTACTAACAACATTCCAAAGTATCTCCATAGAATCCATCGGCAAAAAGACAATTTGATCTTCGGTTTGGTTTTTTAAAAGATTACCCTTTGCTTCTATATATGCTTGCATATCAACGTGTCTATCTAAGTGATTAGGAAAGATATTTAAAATAGTAGCAATGGTAGGAGTAAAGTTTTTTGCATGCTCCAGTTGCGTGCTAGAAACTTCTAACACAATATAATCGTACTTGTTTTGATCGGCCAGAACATCGAGCATTGGTTTACCAATATTGCCAGCAGCAATCGCACGTTTGCTAAATAAATTTAAAAGTTGAGTAAGAAGGGTAGTTGTTGTTGTTTTGCCTGCTGAGCCAGTAATGGCAATAACTGGTGTTTTTATAAATTCGCTAAATAGATCGAGTTCAGAGATAAATTTGTCTGCATCTGGATGGTCTAAGAGAGGCTTTATATCTACCCCTTGGCTAGGAATAATAAAATCATTAAGTTCTATAAACTGGGCTAATAATTCAGGGCCAACAAAACGAGCATTGTGGCTTTTAATAAGTTCTTCTTGAAAAGGATCAAGTGGGTTATTATCCAAAATAAGGCATTCTGCCCCCTGGGCATTCATAAAGCTGAGAATACTTTGTCCGGTTTTTCCAAATCCCCAGATACCAACTTTTTTACCCTTAAATGTATATTCCATGCGATCCTCCACGTTTTTTGATTGAGAAAACAAGCAAGAAGAGTATACTGCAAGCTTATTGAGTAGTGAATATCGATCACCATTTTAATTTTAAGGATCACAGTTATGGCTCAAGACGAAAAGGCAAAAAAGAGCTTTAAAGACACGCTTAATCTTCCAACTACAGACTTTCCTATTCGTGGAAATTCTAAAATTGAAGATCCTAAAATTATTGATCGATGGAAGCAAGACGATATTTATGCCAAAGCGTTTGAAAAAAACAAAGGTAAGACAGCATTCTTGTTGCACGATGGACCACCCTATGCCAATGGAAACATCCATTTGGGGCATGCATATAATAAAATTTTAAAAGATATTATCTCAAAATCAGAACGTATGGCTGGTAAGCATGTTCCAATTACGCCAGGTTGGGATTGTCATGGTCTACCAATTGAGCTAAAAGTTTCTAAAGAGAACCCAGAAGCTAATGCTCAAGAATTGCGTAAAAAATGTAGAGAAAGTGCTAATCATTGGATTAAAGCACAAAAAGAACAGTTTAAAGATCTTGGTGTGCTTATGGATTGGGATAATCCGTATTTAACTATGGATTATAAACAAGAAGCTAATACGGTACGTGCTTTTGCAACTTGTGTTGATGGTGGATACATTTCACGAAAGAACAAAACAGTTCCGTGGTGTTCATCATGTAAAACCGTTCTTGCATCAGCAGAGATCGAACATAAAGACCGAAAAGATCCGTCGGTATATGTTGAGTTTGAACTCGATAAAGATGCCGCACAAAAAGTATTTAATACAGACAAGCCGGTTAGTATGTTGATGTGGACAACCACACCGTGGACTATCCCATTAAACCGTGCTTTGTTCTTAAAACCTAAAGCAGAGTATGAGCTTTTAGAGGTTAATGGCAAGCAAGTGGTAGTTGGTGCAAAACTGTCAGATAAGCTTTGCGCTCTTATGAGTGTAGAAAAGAAAGTTCTAGCAACCTGCACAGCAGAAGATTTAGTTGGGTCAACAGCAGATCATCCCTTTATCGAAGGTCAAAAAACACCAATACTAGCAGATAATTTTGTAGGTCTCGAAGATGGTACAGCAGTAGTCCATAGTGCTCCTGGTTGTGGACCAGAAGATTATGAGATGGGTGTTCGTTATGGGCTCGAGATTTTCTCTCCATTAAGTGGTGATGGTAAATATACAGAAGGCATTAAGCCTGTTGAATTAGAAGGTATGGAGATTACCGCTGCGCTTGGATGGGTACTTAAAAAACTTATCGAAAAAGAAAAATTATTATTCAAAGCATCTATTAAGCATCCGTATCCACATTGCTGGCGTTGTAGAAATGGGTTGATGTTTAGAGCAACCAAGCAATGGTTCTGCGAACTTGGGCATAACGATCTACAAAAACGTGCACTTAAAGCTATTGAGTCAATTAAGTTTTGGCCGGCAGCAACACGTAACCATTTAAAATCAACGATTGCAAGTCGTTATGAGTGGTGCCTATCTCGTCAACGAGTATGGGGAACTCCTATTGTTGCAGTTATCTGTATCGGTTGCGATAAAGAGCATACTTCTCCAGAGCTGATAAAAATTGTTGCTCAAGGCATAGAAAAAGAGGGCGTTGAGTATTGGGCTGATGTTGATGTAAAAGAAGTTATTCCAGCTGGATTAAGCTGTTCTGAATGTAAGGGCACTGAGTTTAAAAAAGAACAGGACATTCTTGATGTATGGTTCGATTCTGGCGTAACGCATACCACAGTTCTTAAAGAGCGTGGGCAAAAATATCCGGCAGATTTATATCTAGAAGGTATCGATCAGCATCGTGGTTGGTTCCAAAGTTCTCTACTTACAAGCTTAATGCTCGATTCTAAGCCTGCTATGAAGGGCATTGCCACTCATGGATTTACGGTTGACGACAAAGGCCGTAAGATGTCTAAGTCGTTGGGTAATGTTATGGCGCCAGATAAGCTTATTGAGCAAATTGGAACAGATGGACTACGTTTATGGGTATCAGCTATTAATATTGAGGGTGATGCTACAGTTTCTAAGAATCTTATAAGTAATGTTGGTGAAGTTAATCGAAAAGTTAGAAATACGGCTCGGTTCTTACTTTCTAATTTATATGATTTTGATATAAAAAAAGATGCTATTGAGCTTAAAGACATGCGTATGATGGATCGTTATGCGCTCCATGAGCTTGCTTTGTTTAGCCAAAAAGTAAGAAAAGCCTACGAAGAAAAAAATATTACGGCAGTATTCCACGCCTTAACCGATTATTGCACCGTAGAGCTGAGTTCTTTTTATCTGGACATCATAAAAGATCGGCTTTATACTGATCAAGCAGATGGGGTTGATAGGCGCTCTGCACAGACTGTTTGCTGGCATATCCTGGATGTTTTAATCAGGCTTATGGCACCAGTAATGTCGATTACAGCAGAGCAGATTTCTGACCATTATCAGGCAGATAAGCCTGAATCTATCCATTTACAAGATTTTAGGGACGTTCCCTTTGTATGGGAATACCAGGCAGCTAAAACTGGTGGCCAAGAAAAAGCCATTTTATATGCCAAGAAAAAAGAAAAGCAGTGGGAGTTGTTGCGTAGTTTACGTTCGTCAGCGCTTAAAGCGATCGAAAAGTTACGACAGCAAGGGATTGTTAAACATTCTTTAGAAGCGAAGGTGACTATTGTCATGGACACAAAAAAAGACGACATGAGCTTGCTAAAGGAGCTATTTGATGAAGTTGAAAAAACCGGCCAATCAAAGCACGAGTTCTTAAAAGAATTTTTCATTATTTCTGATTGTCAGATTATTGATTACGAAGATGTAGATGACTTAGAAGATGATTTTGATGAAGACTCTTTCGAAGCATTTGCAGATTGTATTCCATCAGGCGCTGGTCTAAAAGTTAAGGCTGAGCATGCGGATGGTGCAAAATGCCCCCGTTGCTGGAAGTGGGAAGCTTCTGGTGATAAAGATGGACTCTGTCTTCGTTGCAAAACAGTAGTCGAACGTACCGTTAATTAAAAAAATATTCTGATTTCTCGATACAATTTCTACGAAATCACTCGAAATGAACTAGTTAACTTGGTTATTTAAAAAAATAATTTATTAGTTCATCCCGAGTGATTTTTTGACGTAAGTGAAAAATAGTATCGAGGGATCATTTTTTTTGAAAGAAAATAAAAGTGTTGACAGAGATATATCGCTTTCATAGGGTGCTAAAGTAAAGTCTTTTCGTAAATAAATCTCACCTAAAAAAGGAGAACTCGCATGAGAAGCATAAAATATGTTTCCCTACTTTCCGTTCTATTATGTGTCCAGTCAATCATTTTCGCGGCTCTACCTGCTGACAACAGCACGTATGTTGTTTCAACGGTAAGTGCACTTGGTGCAACGGGGAATAGCCCCGGAACAACTTCAAATGTGCGGCCATTCACTATGATTGGCGGAAACATTGATATGAATACTACTAGTGATGCAACTAAAAATACTCTCGGCTGGTACTCTCTCTTTCCAATGGAAGGTGCGATATCTCTAAACGATCAAAACCTTCAAATACATAACGATCTTATTTTTAGTGGTACAGGGCAATTTGATACCATTGGTACCATTTATGGAAACGATAACCGTATTGTTTTTGCACCACGGACTACAGGGTTTCCTGCAGGGGCAACAATTGATATAACTAATACTTCAACGGTTGTTACAACTGATATGGTACATACGGTAACTGCATGTGCTTGGACTTATGATGGTAAATATATGTTGGCTCTCCATACTGGAGCATCCGCAAAGAATGATCGATTAGAAGCATATAGCTATGAGCCAAGTGGAGCTGGAACCATAACAACTGAAGCAATTGTTACTGGTACAGGGGCATTAAATAGAGATGCTTATTCAACAGGAAGTATAGCTTCAGGTGGTGATAACTCTGTTTCTTGTATAAGTTGTGCACCACAAAAAACTTCTGAAGGAAATTACCTCATTGCTGTTGGGCAAAATTATACAGCCGGCACTGTTAAAGGGGTTCCTACAAACGTTAACTTATTACAATATAAACCACTCAATTTCCCTACTAATGGTGATGCTGCAACATTAGCATTAGCACAAGAGCCAGGAGCAACCGGGTTAGTATACACTGCAACACGTATTGGTTGGAATAATACAGAAGATGTACATGAAGCTGCTTCTGTATATGCATTGGCATTTAGACCACATGGCAGTTGGACTGGTACCACGTCATACCAAGGAAACTTCTTGGCGATATTGTATGGTCAAAGCAATGCTGATAGTGAAGTTGGTTATGTATATAAATTAAAGATATTCCAAGTTTCTAAAACAGGTGTGGTTGAGCGTGAGGTAGAAGCATTTATTCCAGATATAAGTATGCCTACACTTTCTAAACCAATGAACAATGTTTTGAGTTGGTCTCCTGATGGTTCAAAAATTACTCTTGCATCAAATGGAGAACTGCATGTTTATGAAATTGATGCAGATGGCGCTATTTATAATACTCAGACAAAAGATGGTTTGAGTAATATTGCAGCGGCAGCATTTCATCCACATGGTGATATTATTGGTGTAATTTTTAATAATATTTTTACGGCAAATGATGGTGATGGAGTTCCTGATGCATCGGCTTCTGCAAGTATACGTTTTTACAGACACTTTGATGGATACTTAGATGGAACTGCATTGATTACAACGGGTACTACTTCAGAAGGTACAACTCCAACCGGGTTTGTGGTTCATGATTTAAATTGGCATCCAAGTGGTTCTCTCTTTACTGTTTCTACTGATAGTGGCATGCGTTTGTTTAACTTTCAAAAAGATGACGTTTTGGAAAATAAGCAAAGCGGTATAAGTTCTTTCCAAGCTATGGATAGAGGGGCAGATGTGCATTCAGCACGGTGGTCTCCAGAAGCTGAAAACGAGGCAATTCTACGTGCGGCTTTACCAACAGCAAGTCAAAATCTTGTAATTAACCGTTTTGATGCAGGTAGTTTGAGTGCTGGTGGCTCATTGGGTAAGGTCCGTCTTGTGCTTAATAATAATGTAACACTCAACTCGTTTCTTGATATTCAAGATGATACCATTATAGAAGGTAACGGATTTACACTTACCGTTCCTGATGGTGGTCGTATTAGTATTGCAAACGGAAAAACATTAACACTTAAAAATCTTGTATTTAAAGGATTGCGCGGAAGAGAAAGTTTTCAGTTTGGTGGTATTACCAGAAAGTATCTCGATAGTGTGCAATTTTCAGGTAATCAGGATAGTAATAATACAACAACACTTAAGCTTGATGGCGCAGTTGCAATCCTTGAATCTGATGTATTTATGGATCGAGGAATAATTGATAAAGTTAATGGCGGTCGAGTTGATGGCCAAGGCTTTAGAATAGAATACGATCGATTTGTTGTTCGTCGAGAAACTGGCGGTGGTGGTGATGCGGGTGCAATCATAGAAGATTTTGCTGGTAACCTTCTTACACTGCAAGCAAATAGATCTGTACGTGGGCATCTAAAAGCTCGTCAGTTAGCACTTGGTGGCAACACACTTACCTTCTTAGATGCAGGTGAGTGGCCAGGTGGTGACTCTATAACATTAAATAATACTCAAGGTCGTTCAGGGCCTCTTGAGGGTAATGCCTTCGCAAAAACTATGAATAGTGTAACGCTTGGTGATGGTAACTTGGTCTGTTATTGCAACCGTGGTAATGGAGCAGACGGATGTACTTCTATTATTCGAGTCGATGAATTTAACACTGGTGCTACTTCTACTGTGTGGTCGAGTACGCAAACTGAAAAAGTGTCTCAACCTATTACAACTGCAAGCATGCGTGATGGTGATGTGTCGCAAGTTGCATGGAGACCAGGTGGATTTAGACTAGGTTCTGGCGCAAACAGTAGTGACAAGATATATGGAGTACTTGTAGTTGCAGCTGGAACACAAGCTAAATTTACTAACAGTGCCATTGCAAACCTTTATGACTTTACTGATAAAGACACTCCAACATTTGCAAAAGTTGCAAGCAACGCAGGTGAGTTTAAAGCAACAGGAATTGGAGCAAGTGATACAACACTTACCGCAACAGCCGCTGCATGGAAAAACAAAAACTGGGCAGCTCTTGCATTAACTGATGGTGTTGCTGGTGAAAGTGGTAAAGACTTTATTGCTCTTTATAATGTAGAAACTAACGGTACGGTTAAAAACAATAGCGCATCGGTAACAACTAATGTAGTAAATATCGCAGTACCATCTGTGCGATCTGCAGCTTCAGGATCGCTGGCTACAACCCAGCTAAAATGGATGGCAGAAGATCGTGGTGGACAAGGTTCATTAGAATCGGTACGTAATCTTGTATGGGCAAGTAGTCGTGCTGGTGGTGGAGAAATGGGTATTGTGCAAGTACGTCAAAGTGGTTCTCAACCTCCGACAATCACCAATGCACCAAGTATTCAACCGCTTGGAAATGCAGATGCAAAAATTGCACCGCATCCGCAAGAGACTTTAGTTGCAGTTGCCGATGGTACAACTATTCAAGTTTATCATGTTGATTCATTTACAGGCCAAATGTTCCCAATTCCTATGTTTATTCCAATGTCAGGCGTTACTAAAATAAATGATATTCAATGGGATGAGCGTGGTGAAATTCTTATTATTAGTACCGATGAAGGTTGTGTACTTATTAAGATCAATCCATTTGGGCAATATATAGAAAATCAATACAGTGGAGCTTTTCTTTCTACTCAAAACTGCCAAACAGGATTAATGCTACGTGATGGTATCTCGCTATTCCGTGATAATTCTGAAGGATCTGTTCAAAACTGTGTGTTAGCAACATTCCAAAAACCGGTTAATGCAACAGTTAAAAACGGAACCATCAAAATTAATGGAGGCATGTTTATGCTTAAAGGAAGCATTGATGTTCTAGAAAACACCATACTTGATGGTAACGGTCAAGGAAGCTTCTTTATGTTCCCTGATACAAAGTTGACTATTAAATCTGGTAAAACACTCACTATCACAAACGCATATGAGTTTGGTGGAACATTTGGAATTCCTGATGCTAATGGTAACGGAGTATTGAGTAACATTGTATTCGAAGATAGTACTGCAAAAATAGTACTCGATGGTGTTGCTCTTGGTACACGTATGGGTCCACTTTACGTTAATGTTGGTCAATGGGAAGCAACAACTCCAAGTGGTACCACAAGTACTCTTGAGTATAAAGGATTCCCAGTAACCTTTGGTCCAGCTGTGACTAATGCTCCTTCCGTATCTGCAGGTACAGCAGCAGGTGGATTTGGCGGCGGTGGCGGTGGTCCATTCACTGGAGCAGGAAACTTTGGGTTTGATGATTTTGCAACAGAAGCGGGTAAAACAGTTGCTCATAGTTTTAGCGATAGGGACTCAGTTCAATCTGTAAGTGGTGCAGCATTTAATAATTTTGGAAACACTGAGTTTTCTGGAAAAGGATTCCAGGACTTTGGTGCGTTCGGTGAACAAATGACTATGGACTTTGGTAGTGGTGATTTCTCTGAAATGAGATATGAATCTGGTGCCATTAATAGAATTAAAGCTGACGTAAGAACATCAGGAACTGGAAGAATGGTGCTTGGCGATGGTGGGAGACAAAACATTGCTGCGGGTGGTCATTTTGTAGGTGGAACTGCTGCAGATGATAGATATCAACATGATATGACCGGTGGATCTGCAACTGTTCTCGAATCAGGTTCCCAATGGGAAACGGGTTGCCAAACCAGTATTAATTGGGAAGATTGTAAATTTGATGCTTCAAGTGGAAGTGCTCGATTTAACTCAGTTGATGGAGCAGCAGCTCCGAATGGTAAAGTAGAAACATTGACTATGGATGCAACAACACTTGCAGGTAATGTGCAAATGTTTGAAAACAGTGATGGTTCAAAAACAACTGTTAATATTAAGGGTATTAATACTGCAGCTGAACCAACAATGCAATTTGCGACAGATGATAAAATGAAGCTAACAAAAACGAATCTTGTAGGTAGCTTTACTATGGCAGAAACCGTTCGTAAGTTGTCTGTAGATCCAGCAAACGCATATCAAAATACTTGTGGTGATAATTGCCCAGCTGTGTACTTGAACGTTCCAGATGCAAATGGCGCGGCTACAGATGTGGTTAAGCAAATTAAATTGACTGCAACTGAGCAAGTTATACAAACCTATAAAGATACTGGAGCAGGAGCTACAAAGAGTGAATCAATAGCTCTTTCTAAAGTTACAGAAGTTGTAATTGTAGATAGTTCAACAGGATTACAAAGAAGAATTACTACGGATGCAAATGGTGCTCAGGTAGCTGTATAGTAAGGGAGAGATTATGATTATATGCGTTTTTAAAAAAAGGAAAGCGATGAAAAAACAGATTGTCTTTTTAACTGTTGCGCTCTTAGGTGCAACGAGCGCTCATGCTCTGTGGAATATGCCAAATACGATTGGTCTTCCCATGGATGTTGGAAAGCATGGTTATCTTTCGGCTCCGGCTGTTCGATACGACCTTGCATACCGAGCCTTTGACTCTAATAAAGACCAAGTTGCATTGCATACATTGGTACTTGGTAAAAGCCAAGTTAAAATCAAA
Organism: Alteromonas naphthalenivorans; assembly: GCA_047631715.1. Classification (GTDB taxonomy): domain Bacteria; phylum Babelota; class Babeliae; order Babelales; family CAIQNR01; genus CBFHTA01. The sequence goes on along the minus strand of JBLICC010000003.1, from coordinate 1,110 downwards.
GACATCTATTTTTTGAGTATGCTTGCAGGATTAGGTCATACAAGTTTAACTACAAATGACTATATAAGAGCTATTAATAATGCTGTTATTGATTTTGATTTTGAAGAAAAACGTTTTCAAACAAGTATCGAAGGGTCTGTAACGCTTCCCTTGTTTGATTCTGATACGCATTTAACGGTTGGTGTTCAGTTACCGTTTGAATATTATAAGCATTATATTAACAAGCGTTATGATTTTACTGGTGTTGGACTGCTTGGTACTCAAGCGGGAGACAATAACTTGAATCTTCAATATTTCTTCAATAATAATGCAACCATGGATTCATTTATTGAGCAAGAGATTTTAGCACCAAAAGGTTTAACTATGCATGATGTGCACCGTACGTTTGGGTTAGGGTCTCCACGTATATTTGCTTTAGTTGATATCAGTCATGCTTGGGATGACGATGTTCAAAAAGCACAATTTGGATTCGAGTTTGTAAGAAGAGCGCCACAAGGTGATACGCATAACATTGTATGGCCAGCGATTCGTGGTTGGGGTGCTAACTATGTGGGTGTAAACCTTGCGCTTGAGCTAGACTTTACAAGCTGCATGCGTCCGTATCTAAAGGGTGAAGTATTTGGAGCATTAAGACATACAGAAAAAATGCGTGTCCCAAAACAAAAAACAAGTACTGGAGCAGGGTCGCTATCGGACAATGATGTTATAACAGCATCAGGTATTCATACAATGACTATTGACACAGCGTATACTCTTTATGATTCACTCGTACCATTTTTTGCAGATGCAGCTATCGAAGTGGCTCGTCGTCGAGGTGGTATTGCGAATCTAGAAATTGGTAATCGTATGTTGCTTAAAGAAAAAGTTGATACACGATTATATATGCAGCTTCGTCATAAATCAAAAGACTCGGTTAAATCAACAGATAACACTCCATCACGTACTTATGATTACAACATGATTAAAAACCGCACAAATCAATTATCATACACATTTGGTTGGGAAGCAAGATACGGTCTTAAAGCTGGTGCAACGATTAGTACCGGTTCTGAGCATGTAATAAAAGCAGAAAATAGTCCTCAGTACCATAGTTGGTTCTTGAGAACAGAG
>JBLICC010000002.1:0-41412 GCA_047631715.1 Alteromonas naphthalenivorans | reverse complement strand
CAAAGTTGTTACTAGAAGCAGAGGCTTATATTAATGCATGTAATGATAAGGGTGAAACACCATTAAATATGGCACGTCAAAATAAAAAACATTCTATAATCGTAATGCTATCGGTTGCATTAGAAAAAGTAAAAAATGCAGATGGCCGTGGTGCATGCAAGTAAGATTGTAATATACAGTAAAAATTAAGGCCGCGTTTAAACGGCCTTAATTCTATTTTCTCATATGATACTCACGCTCGACTCGTTTTCGAGGCGGATTCTTTTCGGTAATAATAAAAACAAACATAAAAAACAAACTACACAGAAATGCAGAGGATAACCGCTGCTTGTGTTTTCGTCTCATAAAGTCCTTTTAATAAGGGTTACCAAATACTAGGGCATCATAGTATGATAGATTCGCTCAAAGATGTCAAAGGTCGGCGGAGTTACTCTTTTATCTCTTGTAGGTTAAGTTTGCGATCAACCACATAATTTTCGTTTAAAAATGCTTTTTGTGCTTGGCGAGAGGCCATACTTGGATGAGCTTTGGTTCCTGCATTAAGCATGTCGATTAAGCTTACAGTGTTTTGTACCATGTAATCATTGGCTAGCATTTCTTGACGTTGTTCTTTCCATGGAGTTTTGTCATCTTTCTTTTTCTTTTTTTCTTCTTTTTTTTCTTCTTTATCATCATGTGGTTTAATTGAACCTTTGAGAGCTTTTTCTCTTCCATAGGTATCGGTCATCCATTTGTGCGTATCACTGAGTGGTAATCGTGGCTCAATAACAAAATCAGGGGTTACACCTTTACCTTGAATGCAAGTATCGAATGGTAAATAGTACAGTGCTGTAGTGAGTCGTAATGCGCAGTCGTTAGAAAGAGGAATAACTTCTTGTACCGATCCTTTTCCAAATGTTTGGGTTCCTACAACAAAAACATGAAGATCTTTTTCTTTTTCGGAATAAATCTTGAGTGTTCCTGCCATAATTTCTGCAGCTGATGCGGTGTAATTGTTAACAATAAAGAATATTGGCATCCCTTTTGCAAGTGGAAGCGGCTCTCTGCTTGTCTTCCAGCTCTCGGTTACTTTGTGTTCACGATTTTTAGTAACAGCCACAAGAGTGTTTTTTGGCAAGAAGAGACCAGCAATTTCAAGAGCGGAGTCAAACAGGCCGCCGGTATTGTTACGAAGATCTATAATAATACCTTTGCATTTTTTCTTATGAGCTTCTTTAAGAGTGTCGGCAACATGATTTGCAGATTTTTCGCTAAAGATAGAAAGTAGTAAGTAATAGATATTTTGATCGGGGAGGTAGAACGAAAGCGAAATTTCGTCTTTAATAATGTCTCTCTTAACTTCAAAATCAAGTGGTTCTGGATACTTTTCTCTCATTACTTTGAGGTTTACTTTGGAATGCTTTTCACCTTTGAGCTTGTTCATGATCTGATCGATCTTCATGCCTTTTATAACTTCATCATTAATTTGCATAAGTTTGTCGCCTGCACGAATTCCTGCTTTGTCTGAAGGGCCTCCTGGAACAATTTCTATAAATGGTAAGAATTCGTCATCTTCATCTTTTAAATCTCCGGGTAGCACTACACCGATACCAGAAAACTCACCAGACATTTTTTGTTGAAGATTTTTCATATCTTCTGGGCCGAGTACGCTTGAGTGGGGATCGCGCTTTGCAAAGCTATTAAAGCTGTCTACGAATGCTTTTTGTAATTCTTTGGGGTCAAGATTTTTATAATATTTGTAGTAGATCAGATTTACCACTTCGCTAAAGGTTTGAGACATTTTTACAATTTCTTGTTCAACTTCATTGAGTGTAGATTTGATAATGGTGTTGGCTTGTAGAGAGTGTATGCAAAGAAGGGTAGAGAGCAAGAAAATTTTTTTCATGGTTGGTCCTTTAAATAAATTCGTGACTCTTCATATCTCTTTACCGTACACTTATAACAAAAGTGGTGTGAAGACCTTGAAGGAAGGAGAGTTGAAATGGTCATTACAAAACGGCATACGTTACGTATATTTTTCATGTTTGAGATTGTTATTTTTGTAGGTATTTATTTTTTTAGCGCCCAAGGCTTACGGATTTTACAGGGAATGCAACAAGAGAATGAACAGGTTCAAGATAAAATTGGATTTTTAAAAGACGAAATTGCCGTTTTAGAAGAAGAAGTTTCTGAATGGGAGAATAATTCTTTTTATAAAGAAAAAATTGCACGAGAAGAGCTACAGGTAGCAAAACAGGGTGATGAAGTATACTTTCTATAAATTTGCGTTACGCTAAATCAAAAATACGCAAACTAAAAAAGAAAGTTAATCATGTACAAACTTCCAAAACTTCCCTATGAATACGGCGCGCTTGAACCTTACATCGAAGCACAAATCATGGAGCTGCATCATGGTAAGCATCAACAGGCATATGTGAATGGTCTTAACGCAGCACTACAAAAACATCCTGAACTGTTTGATAAACCATTGGTTGAACTTTTAAAAGATTTAGACTCTGTTCCAGAAGATATTCGTACTGCCGTGCGTAATCATGGCGGTGGAGTAAAAAACCACACAGATTTTTGGAATATCATGCAGCCTAAGGGCGGCGGGGAACCGACTGGTCCAGTTGGCGATAAAATTAAAGAAGTCTTTGGGAGCTTTGATGTTTTTAGAGATCAACTTAATACTGCAGCAAAATCTCGTTTTGGCAGTGGATGGGCTTGGCTCTCTGTAGATAACAATGGCAAGCTTGTTGTTTCTTCTACCGCAAATCAAGATACCCCTCTTTCTAATGGTCTTCATCCTATTATAGGCTTAGATGTATGGGAGCACGCTTATTACCTGCAATACGTTAATCGTCGTCCCGCTTATATCGATGCTTGGTGGAATACCGTTAATTGGGAACAGGTTGAGCAAAATTATAAAGAAATTATTGGCTAAAATAAGCTCAAAATATTAATTTAAGCCTATAATAGCTTTTGACAAATAGAAATTAATATCTATACTTAAGTTTAGTTATAAAAATATGATATTTTAATGGAGGTTAAAATGAATAAGAAATTATTAGTAGCTTTAAGTTTATTTTCGATGATTGGTTTACACGGTGCAGCGGCTGATATTCTTAATAAAGATTCAGTAGTCGAATTAGTATCTAGTGATAGAAAAATAGTTCATTTACCCTTTAGCACAGAAAATCTTGAAGATAACATATTTGAGACCATCAATAGACTGGTTGAGGATTTAGGAATTGAAGATGAACACCCAATTCCAATGCCTGAAGTTAATGAAGTACCTCTTAAACATGCTATTAATGTATATCATGACTCTCACTATCAATTACCAGTAACAGATAAAGAACAAAAAGAACAAAACGTTACGCTACCAGAAATACTAAAAGCTCTGGATTTTCTTGATGCAAAAGACCTAATCAAAAAGTTTTATACTGCATGGTTAAATCATCCTCAAAATATGCAAGAAGAAGTGCACCATCATGCTCCTGCTTTTATAGTTTTTAACCAAATGGGATTAGGCATGGAGAATTTGCCATTTGGACTACTCAATACGAAAATTGCGTTAAAGAAAGAAGATACTAATAACATTAATAATCATGCACTTCGTCAACATAAGCATGTTTCTATTCAGAACTTGATCGATGCGCATAAGATTAATATTGTAGATAATAAACTTGATCTATCAGGCAAAAGTATTAGTTCTTTAGAAGGGATATCAAATCTTGCTGATAGTATTAGAGAACTTGATTTATCGAATAATCAAATAACAATAATACCAAAAGCATTTGCAGAACTTAATGATCTTAGGGATTTACATCTTAATAATAACCAGATAGCGACATTAGGCGAACAAGCATTTGCAGAACTTGATAATCTTAATTATTTAAGTCTTGATAATAATCAAATAACAATAATACCATCAAAAATATTTGAAGGACTTAATAATCTTGAGTATTTAAATCTTAATAATAACCAGATAGCGACCTTAGGTGAGCAAGCATTTGCAGGACTTAATAATCTTATGGAGTTAAGTCTTTGTAATAATGAGATTACGAAATTAAATGAACAAGTATTTACAGAGCTTAAAGATCTTAATTGGTTACATCTTCATAATAATAAGATTGAGAAATTAGATGAAAAAATATTTGAAGGACTTAGTAATCTTAATAATTTAACTCTTAATAATAATATTATTATGACGTTAAATGCACAAGTATTTGCAGGACTTAATAGTCTTAAAGATCTAAATCTTGGTTTTAACCAGATAACGACGCAAGAAAAACAAAATATTATAGCAGTGATTCCAGATTGTGATATTGAATTTTAATGAATTAATAATTAATAAATGAGAGGTTCAAATGAAGAAATTATTAGGAGCTTTAAGTTTATTTTCGATGATTGGTTTGCAGGCAGCAGCACCAGCAGCAGATATATTAGAAGAAGAACGTGCGGCAAAGCGACCACGAGTTGAACAAACAGATTCTGCAGCTGATGTAATAGATGTAGAGTCTTCATCAAAACTATGGGTTAAAACTTCAGATGGTATTGTAAGGCAAATTCCTTTAGATTTATTTTCTTTCTTAAAGAATATGGTAGAAGATTTAGAAGAAGGTCAGGTAACTCAAGAAGACCCAATACCGTTGCCTACAGTTCATTCAAATTATTTAAAGCATGCAATTAATCTTTATGAAGATCCCAATTATATATTACCAGTGACTAAAGAAGAGTTAAGCTTTCAAGGCATTACTTTAACAAATTTATTTCATACTTTAAAAATTTTATTGCCAGAAAAATATGCAGAAAAATTATATATTGCATGGTTGAATAATCCAAATAATAGTGAATCTAATGTGCATCATCATGCTTATGTGCTGGATATACTCAGGCAAATGAAAATTAAATATAATAAATATGATCTTCATAATACAGCACTATTTTCTTTAGATAAGAATGATACTGATAAAATTTATAATTATAAAAAGAGGAAGATGCTTTCAACGTCAATTAGAAACTTAATTGATGCAAATAAGATTCCTAAAATTAGCAATTATGATAAAACACTTAATCTTAAAAATTTAAATATTACAAGTCTAGATGATCTGAACGCCATAAAAGGTATAAAAGAAGTAAAGGCAATTGAGCTTAATGGTAATAAGATAGTAGATATTAAGAAAGCTTTTAAGGGGCTGAGCAATTTAGAAACAATTAATCTTCGTAATAATAAGATTGTAGATATACAGGTAGGAACATTTAATGGATTGGGTGCTTTACAGGAGCTTACATTTGATAACAATCAGATAACAGGTATACAAGCAGGAGCATTTAATGGATTAGGTCATTTGCGATCTCTTAGTCTTAATGGTAATAAAATTACTGACATTGAGGTTGGATCTTTTGAGGATTTAAGCAATCTTGAATTTCTTTGTCTTAATAGTAATGAAATTACCGATATTAAGAGAAATGTGTTTAATCGATTGGGTGCTTTACGAGAGCTTTATCTTGGTAGCAATAAGATAGCGGATATACAGGTAGAAGCGTTTAATGGATTGTCTATTTTACAAAAACTTAAACTTAAAGATAATAAGATAACAAATATACAGGTAGGAGCGTTTAATGGATTGGGTGCTTTACGAGAGCTTGAACTTAATTATAATAAGATAGCAGATATACAGGTAGGAGCGTTTAATGGATTGGGTGCTTTACGAGAGCTTGAACTTAATTGTAATAAGATAGCAGATATACAGGTAGGAACGCTTAATGGATTGGGGGCGTTGCAAAAACTTAATCTTAATAATAATGGAATTACTGATATTGAGGGATTTTTTAAGGGTTTAAGTAATCTTAAGAGCCTGCATCTTTATAGGAATGAAATTACTGATATTAAGGCTGGATTTTTTGAGGGTTTAAGCAAGCTCGCAGCGATCTATCTTAATGATAATAAGATTGTAGATATACAGGTAGGAGCATTTAATGGATTGGGTAATTTGCGATATCTTCACCTTGATAATAATAAGATTTGCGATATTAAAGAAATTTTTAACGGATTAAGTAGTCTTAGAAATATTACTCTTAATGATAATAGAATTCGTGATATTCAAAAATCTTTTGATGAACTAGTGGATTTGCGAGAATTACGCCTTGATGATAACAATATTATTAATATTGATGGAGTTTTTGACGGGAATAATAATCTTGAAAGAGTTCAGTTGAATAATAATCTTATTGCAAAGACACATAAAGCTTTTACGAAATTAAAATTATTAAAAAAAGTTGATCTTGGTAGTAATTATATTTGTGATACTAAGGAATCATTGATTGAAAATTTTGTTCAAATGAGACCTGAATATGACTTTGAAGGTCTTTGTTTGAAAAATAACTTTTTCCCATTTTCTGATCAAGAACAAAAAGATATTAAAGCAGGACTACCACAGGCTTATGTGAAATTTTAAATGGATTGATAAATAAATAATGAAGGCACAAGCACTTGCAGGATTTAATAGTCTTGAACAGTTATATCTTAAAAATAATCAACTTAATCAAGAACAAAAAGATCAAATTAAAACACAAGTACCAGCTAATTGTTATATGCCTTATTATTGAGTGATTTGGTAAAAAACATTGGAGAGAGTATACTGATAGCTTAATGATGATAAAAATAATCGTAGCTATAGGGTATACTCCCGATGACCAAAGAAAAAAACCTAAACGTAGAAGATACACATACCATTAACCCAGATGCATCAGAAGAGCATCATATTCGGGTTGATAAAGTTAAAAAATTACGCGACCAGGGCATAGAGCCATGGCCTGAATTTAAAGAAGTTTCTAGCACTTCTAAACAGGTTCTTGATGAATTTAAAGAAGATTCAGACCAAGAATATACTGTTGCAGGCAGAATTGTAGCATTGCGTTGGCATGGTAAAAGCGCCTTTGCAAAGTTGCAAGATAGAGCTGGCCAGTTACAAGTATATTTTAAGAAAGATGTGATTGGCGAACAAACGTTTGATCTTTTACAGCATAATGTAGATTTAGGTGACATTGTGTGGGTTAAGGGAGCAGTATTCAAAACTAGAACGGGTGAAATTACGTTAAAAGCAACAGAAGCTACACTGCTTTCTAAATGCTTACATCCACTACCAGAAAAATTTCATGGCATTGCTGATGTAGAAATTAGATATCGTCAGCGCTATCTCGACTTAATTTCTAACGAAGAAAGTCGTAACAAATTTGTAGTTCGTTCAAAGCTTATTAGTGGATTACGTCATTATCTTGAAGACCATGAGTTTATGGAAGTAGAAACACCGATGCTTCATTCTATTCCGGGTGGTGCGGTTGCTCGTCCCTTTGTAACGCATCATAATGCATTGCACTCAGATCTTTATTTGAGAATTGCTCCAGAGCTGTACTTAAAGCGTTTGGTAGTAGGTGGTTTTGAACGTGTGTATGAGATTAACCGTAGTTTTAGAAACGAAGGTATTTCTACACGTCACAATCCAGAGTTTACTATGCTCGAATTCTACATGGCTCATCAAGACTATAATTTTATGATGAACTTTGTAGAAGATATGCTCAAAAAAGTGGTTAAAGAATCGTGTGGCATTGATCAAATTCCGTTTGGTGAACACACGCTTGATTTTGGTAAAGCTTTTGATCGTATGAGTATTAAGCAAGCTGTGCTTAAACATGGTAACTACAAAGAAGATGATATTTCTATCGATAAGATTGATGCTGAAATAAAAAAACATGGAGTAAAGCTTCAAGTTAAAGATGCATCTTATGGGCAGAAGTTATTTTTGTTGTTCGAAGAAGTTGCAGAAACTCAATTGATTCAACCAACATATATTACTAACTTTCCGGTAGAAGTTTCTCCACTTTCTAAACGTGATGTTAACAACCCAAATTTTGTATCAAGATTTGAACTGTTTATGGGTGGCATGGAACTTTCTAACTGCTTTAATGAGTTAAACGAACCGTTTGATCAAGAAGAGCGTTTTAAAGAACAAGCAGCTACGCATGCAGCAGGTGATAACGAAGCTATGCATTTTGATGCTGATTATGTTCGTGCGCTTGAATACGGATTGCCTCCAACAGTTGGCTGTGGCATTGGTATCGATCGTCTCGCCATGATTTTAACCAATACGACTTCTATTAAAGACGTTATCTTATTTCCAACACTTAAGAAAAAAGACTGATTGAGGATATTTAACTTTAGATTCTTTTAGTTCATTCCTTTTTTGTGTTATTTTGATTTTTTATAAGAGAATAACAAAAAAAGAGGAATGGAATGAAGAAAAGTATAGTTATGGGTATCTTGTGTTTTTCAATGATTACGCTTCATGGAAAATTGACTTCTGGTAGTTCATTCGTTGATACAGTGCAGGGCTTCACTCACTCAACATTTACAACTAAATTACATTCAGTATTAAGTCAGTTCAGGAAAGGCTATTGTTTGGTGAAGCCTTGTAGGAAGATTAGAAAAAAACTTTTTGACAATTTTCCTCTAACTACAGATCTAATAGTAAAAACCCAGGTTAAAAAAAATAATAAAACTGTTGCACGGCTTCGTTCATCTGCAAGTTTATGTGATCAAGAAGTGCAATTTCAAAAAAAGCGTTTAGTTCATGTGCAAAAATCTTTAGGTCAAGTCTTTGGAAAAAAAGTAGCGGATGCATTGGGTGAAAAAGCTCCAACTATTGCAATTTGTGCAAGTGGTGGTGGATACCGTGCAATGATTGGAACGCTTGGTATGTATGAAGGTTTTACTGATAATAAATTTATAGATTGTGTTACTTATGCAAGCTGTCTTTCTGGGTCTACATGGTTTACTTTTCCTCGAGCACTAGGGGCTCCTGTTGAGGCAATTAAGGATGGATATAAAAGATATGCAGGATCTTTATCAAAACTATCTAAAAAGAAATTTAAATATGCTCCTCATGAGTCACAATTAGTTAACGATAATATTACACGTTCTTTTTTGTTTAATGTTCCAATAAGTTTGCCGACTATCTATGGGGCAAGAGTTGCACATACAGTATTTGCTGCTTTTGATGATTTGGAGATTCGTAAAAAGTATCCAAAAGATACAAATTTCCCTTTTCAGTCTCGTCAACAAATGCTTATTTCGCAAACAAAGAATTATATAGAGCAAAGTAATTGTTCTACCTTTCCTATGCCTATTGGAACTATGGTTTCGCCTCTTTCTTCCTCTAAGGCTAAGGCTCAAAAAACAAAGTTAACCCCTTATCTTTGGGCAGAAGTCACCCCTTATGAAATTGGGTTTGATTATTATGATAAGAAGACTTTAACAGGAGCATATGTTCCAACTTGGGCATCAGGAAGAACTTTTATCGGTAAAGGGGGATCGTCGTTCAAAAAGCATACATATTTTGAAAGTAAGAATTTTGCTCCTGAATTAGAAGCAGGAACCTTTATGGGTATTTTTGGATCTGCATTTAATGCATCAGCAGCAGATGGTATGCGTATGTTTTTTGATTTTCAAAAGAATGCTTCTGGTGTAAAAGGTTTAGCCGCAAAAATTTATAGTTTTGTGGTATTAGGGAGTGCTCCTTTTAAAGTTTTCTTGCCTGGTAAAAATACTCGTGTTTTTCCTGCAGAATTACCGAATTATGCGGTTAAACCAAATCCTGTAATTCCTGCTAATCAAAGTTATTGGACCGTTGCAGATGCTGGTCTTGCTGGTAATTTGCCATTTTTACCATTACTTAAGAAAGATCGCAATGTTGATATTATTATTGCATTTGATTTGTCGAATAATATTATAGAGGGTTCAGATGCTCTTGTAAAAGCAGAAGAATTGGCTAATAATAGAAATATTCCTTTTCCTATTATCAAAAAATCTCCTAAGTATCAACAACGTAAATCACAGTGGGTAACTGTATTTGATGAATATTCTAAAGGCCAACAGGGTCCAATTATTATTAATCTTTCTCTTCTTGATTATCCAAAAGGAAAAGGTCCAAAGGGCTTTAGTCTTAAGGAATGTTTTAAAGGAGAATGCAAAACAGCTAACTTTGATTATTCTCCTAAAAATGTTGATGGTCTTTCTGCGCTTGGAAAAGCAATTGCTCAGTCTGCAATACCAGCGATTGAAAAAGCACTTTTAACTATAGCAAAGCGTTCTTAGAGATTACCTATTCAGTAACATTTTGATACTTTCTATAAAGATGATATTCTCTCTCTAGATGCAATTATAAGTCTAGAGGGAGAATTTTTTATGAAACAAGTTTTATTAGTTGTGGCAAGTCAGAATTTTCAAGAGCATGAGTATCTTGCTACACGAGAAGAATTAGAAGCTGCAGATATTCAGGTTGTTACGGCTTCGGATAAACCGGGGCAAGCAATCGGACATGATGGTAATAAAGTTGATGTTGATGTTACTATCGATGGGGTTCATCCACGTGAATATGATGGTATATTTTTAGTAGGTGGTTTTGGAGCTGTAGATTATCTTAATACTCCATTGATGCATAAATTATTAACTGAGTTTTTTACACTTGGTAAACCATATGGTGCCATTTGTATCTCTCCGAGAATTCTTGCACAAGCAGAGTTATTGCAAGGTAAAAAGGCTACAGGTTGGAATCATGATGAAAAATTACAATCTTTATTTGATACACATAGCGTAACGTTTGTAGATGAACATGTAGTTGTCGATGATAATGTAGTTACGGCTAATGGTCCTGATGCTGCAGCTGATTTTGGTAAAGCGATAGTTAGTATTTTAAATTAAGGTTCCCTCGATACAATTCCTAACGGAATCACTCGGGATGAGCTTTATACTTTGTTTTTAAAGAAGATAAAATTAAATTTGTTCATCCCGAGTGGGCACCAAAGGTGGTTGTATCGAGGGATCAATAGAAAGAAAATATGCAAACAGTTTCGGGCATAAAATATATATGGAAACTTCCAGAGACAGACACACAAAAAGTGCTCGAAATTGCTTCTCAGTTTAGTCTTTCGATTCCACTGTCTCAAATATTACACTCTCGTGGGTATATAACTAAAGATGCTATAGAAGATTATTTGTTTAGTTCGGAGCAAAAAGATGTTTCTTCTGCAACTCTTATGAAAGATGCAGAAAAAGCAGTTAATCGTATTTTAAAAGCTATAGAAAATAAAGAAAAAATATTAGTATTTGGTGATTACGATGTTGACGGAATAACGTCATCTGCATTGATGATGACAGCACTTACACCTCTTGGTGCAGATGTTAATTTTTATTTACCACATCGTGTAAAAGATGGGTATGGTCTTTCTACTAAAGTTGTAAAGCGTGCTGCTGACAATAATTACAAAGTTGTGATTACTGTTGATAACGGAACAACTGCATTTGAGCAAGCAAAAGTAGCAAAAGAACGTGGTATCGATTTAATAATTACCGATCATCATCAACCGCATGGTGAATTGCCAGATGCCTATGCAATTGTTAATCCGCATCAAAAAGATTGCAACTATCCCTTTAAAGAGTTTGCTGGTGTAGGGGTAACGTTTAAAATTCTTGCATTGCTGTATGAAAAATTAAATAAAAAATTACCAGAAAAAGCCTATGAGCTTTTATTGTTGGGTACGGTTGCCGATGTGGTACCGCTTCTTGGAGAGAATAGATTTTGGGTACGTTATGGTTTGCAATGGGCAAATACCAAAGATAGTTTGTCGTTAAGAGTGCTAAAAGAAAATGGTAAATGTACGCGTCCTAAGCTTTCATCGTTAGATGTAGGTTTTAGAATTGCTCCACAGATTAATGCACTTGGCCGCCTAGAAGATCCTCGCCAAGGTGTAGCTTTCTTATTGGGAGCGGACGAAAAAGAAGCTCGGCACATTGGATCTGTTTTGTATCAACTCAACGAGGCTAGAAAACAGATAGAACGTACCATATTCGAAGATGTGGAAACGTTAATAGAAAATGGCACCATCGACCTGACAAAAGAAAAAATCATTCTTGCTGGTGGAAAAAAATGGCCTCCCGGTGTAATCGGTCTTGTTGCTTCGAGGCTTGTGGGTAAATATGGTCGACCAGTCTTACTTTTTCATTTAACAGACAAAGGCAAAGCAAAAGGGTCGTGCAGAACTATCGAAGCATTTAATATGTTTGAAGCGCTTGTAGAAAATTCTGAATTACTCGATCAGTTTGGTGGGCATGCCATGGCTGCAGGGCTAGCGCTGGATCAAGATAAATTACAAGACTTAAAGCAGTCGCTCGAAGATCGAGCAGATCGTATCTTAACGGAATCGGATTTACAGCAAAAATTACTCTGCGACGCTGCAATTACGTTGCCCGATGTTGGGGCTAAGCTTGTTAGAGATATGGAATATTTAGAGCCATTTGGTGCAAAAAATGCACAGCCGGTATTTTATTTACAAAATGTTTCGCTGGTACAAAAGCCGCAGTTGCTCAAATTATTACATGTAAAATGTATGGTTTTTGCAGAAGGGGTTATAAAGCCGGTTATCTTTTTTAACAGACCAGAGCTGTTTGAGATATTTAATGCACAAGAACAAGAGCCTTTTGATCTTGCTGTGCAGATAACAGAAAATCATTGGCAAGGACGTTCTCAAGTAGAATTAATGGGTATGGATGTTGCTAATACGAAGGAGAACGCATGATTATAACAATCGATGGTCCTGCTGCAAGTGGTAAATCTACTATTTCGCGTATGACTGCAGAAAATCTTACTTTTTATTATTTAAATACGGGTTTGTTGTATCGTGCAGTTACCTATTTATTAATGCATCAATATGATTACACAAAGCAAACTTTAACGTCAGTTCAAAATGACGATCTTGTTGCATGCACAGATGCTACACGTTTTTTTTATTTGTATAGTTCATCTAATGGACCTTCTATTGTGTATGACAATAAAGATATTACAGATTTTTTAAAAGATCCTGTAATCGACCAATATGTATCTTTAATTAGTCCTCAAGCGTCTGTGCGAGAAGCATTATCAAATTTGCAACGAGCGATTGCTCACACGCATGATGTGGTTGTTGAAGGACGAGATGTTGGATCGGTTGTGTTTCCTGATGCTGATTATAAATTTTACTTAACAGCATCCCTTAAAGTTCGGGCTATACGTTGGCAAGCATATCAAGAAAAAAAGGGTAATACATATTCTTTAGAGCAATCTATGGATCGTGTAGAGCAACGAGATTTACAAGATAAAAATCGTGCGCATTCTCCACTAGTAGTTCCTGATAAGGCAATTACTATAGATAATTCTAATTTGACGCTCAAAGAATCGGTTCAAGCAATTCTAAAACATATTAAAAACTAAAAAAGCCACCCCGAAGGATGGCTATTTTAACATCTTATAGAAGCTGTTTATGCAAACAGTTCTTCAGCGTTGTCCATTGCTACATGTGCATGTTTAGCTTTCTTTTTCTTTGCATCATGCTTCTTTTTTGCATCATGCTTCTTTTTTGCATCATGCTTTTTCTTGTCGTGGTGTTTCTTTGAATCATCCTTCTTTACCTTATGTGCAGGTTTTGCACTATGTGTAACTTTGTGTGTAGATGCTTTTGCTTTTGGAGCTTTATTTTTGCAGCAGCAACCTGGAAGTACCAAAACCGCAACCATCGCAAGGGCCATCATGAGTTTCTTCATTTTCTACCTTTCTTTTAAGAAGAAGAATCATTATTTCCATATCTTTTTCGATAGTATTCTATCCCAGAGAGTCAATGCAATAAAATGTTAATAAAAATAGTATAAATATTAAATTTTTTAGGCTAAAATAAATAAAAAAATTTCACTAGGGAGTAACATGGCAAAATATATTTTTGTAACAGGTGGCGTATTGAGTTCTGTGGGTAAGGGAGTTATTGCCGCATCAATTGGTAAAATTTTAAAAGAACGTGGCATTGCTATTGGAATTCAAAAGCTTGACCCTTATATTAATGTTGATCCTGGAACAATGTCTCCCTATCAACACGGAGAAGTTTTTGTAACCGAAGATGGAGCAGAGACAGATTTAGATCTTGGGCATTATGAACGATTTTTAAATATTAATTTACAACGTTCTTGTAGTGTTTCAGCAGGCCAAATTTATGCAAAAGTAATTGATCGTGAACGGAAGGGTGATTATCTTGGGGGAACTATTCAGGTTATTCCTCATATTACTCAAGGTATTAAAGACGCTATCAAGCAAGCAGCAGAAGATACAAAGGCCGATGTTTTAATTGTTGAAGTAGGCGGCACAGTAGGAGATCTAGAAGCAGGACCATTTTTTGAAGCATTACGCCAAATGCAATACGAAGAAGGTGCAGATAACACTGCATTTGTGCATGTTGCATGGCTTGTACATATGGGTGTAACGGGAGAACTTAAAACAAAGCCGTCTCAACATTCATTGCGAGAATTGCGATCGATAGGTATCATTCCTGATATCGTAGTGGCACGTGCAGATTATCCAGTAGCACGTTCTTTGTGCGAAAAGATTGCTCGTTTTTCTAATATTCCTGCAGATCAAGTATTGTCTGTGGTTACCGAAAAAGTAACCTATAAAGTACCGTTGATATTGGAAGAGCAAGGAGTAGGTACATTTTTAGAGAAACGTTTATCGCTTAAATTACAAGCAGCTACTCCGGATTGGTCAAGCTGGGGAACGCTTATAGATAATATAGAAATGAAAGCAACTAAAAAAGTTACTATTGGTTTGGTGGGTAAATATACGCAGTTACATGATGCTTATATTTCGGTAGTAGAAGCATTGCGTCATGCAGGATATGCTCATACCTGTGATGTTGAAATTGCGTGGATTAACTCAGAAGAGCTTACACAAGATACCGTTGATGCAGTGCTTTCGGTATGCGATGGCATTGTTGTTCCAGGTGGATTTGGCAACCGTGGAATTGAAGGTAAAATACTTGCAGCGCGATGGGCACGTAAAAACAAAAAGCCCTATCTGGGATTGTGT
Organism: Alteromonas naphthalenivorans; assembly: GCA_047631715.1. GTDB lineage: Bacteria > Babelota > Babeliae > Babelales > CAIQNR01 > CBFHTA01. The sequence continues at coordinate 26,485 of JBLICC010000002.1, read as the reverse complement.
TTGGGTATGCAAGTGATGTGTATAGAGTTTGCTCGTGAGCATATTAATGAAGATGCAACATCGTTTGAGTTTGATGAGCAGGCCAAGTTTCCTGTAGTTGCACTTATGGATGATCAAAAGAATATAACTAATAAAGGCGGTACCATGCGTTTGGGTGTGTATCCGTGTAAACTTGTTCCCGGTACAAAAGCTGCGTGGGCTTATGATATTAAAAATACTGATGATATTATTCAAGAGCGCCATAGACATAGGCTAGAATTTAATAATACGTATCGAGATGAGCTTAAAAAAGCAGGATTAATTATTTCTGGTGAATCTCCAGATGGTTCTTTGGTAGAGATTGTTGAGCTTAAAGACCATCCATTTATGGTTGCAAGTCAGTTCCATCCCGAGTTCTTATCCCGCCCAGACAATCCACATCCACTATTTACGGCATTTATTCAAGCAACACTTTAAGCTTATATAAAAAAAGTTTAAGCTCAGGATGAATCAATTGTTGCTTTAGGAGCTTCTATTTCTGTATGCTGGATAGTAGTGATAATTAAAGTAAACAAAATGGAGGAAGAAGATATGAAAAAGTTATTAGTTTTAACAATCGCATTGTTAGTTTCTGCACCAGGTGTAGAAGCTAGACATCGGAAAGATTCAGCAAAAGTTGCTGCACATGCTCATAATAAAAAAGTATGTAAAAAGTGTGGGATGAAGAATTGTTCTTGTTCGTGTAATAAAGGTCCTGTGAGTCAAACTGGAAATACAGTTGTACATGCAGTAGAAGCACCTTTTAATTTATTAGAAGATCTTTTTGGTAGTCATGATGATGACAACGATCATAAATCTAAAAAACATTCAAAGAAGAAAAAACATAGTAAGAAAACCCATCAAACAGATTTAGATAGTAAACATGCTCGTTATACTGAGATGGATGAGCAAGCAGAGTCTTCTGATGATACGAGTCAGTATTAAAACAAATAGAATCTAATAAAAAAAGGCAGCCGTTAAAAGCTGCCTTTTTTCTAAATAATAATCTAGAGTTTAGTCTTCGATTAATTCTTTAGATTTTTTTGCAGTATTTACTTTTTCTGTTTTTACTACTTTCTTTTTACCTAAACATCCTGGTAAAAATGCAAGTGTTGAAACGCAAAGTAATGTGAAAAGAGCGATGTTTTTCTTCATAGATAAAACTCCCTGTTATTAGGTTATTTTTTAATTGTTTTCTTCGTTTTCTTAGTTGTCTTAGCTGTCTTAGTTTTCTTAGTTGCTTTAACTGTCTTTATTATCTTAAATGGATTCTTTACCAAAGCTGCTTTGAGGACTTCATCCATAGTTGATGCATAGATAATTTTGAGATCTAATTCTTGGTTAATGTCCTTAACTATTTCTGCAATATCGTCTTTATTTTCTTTTGGAACAATAACTGTTTTTATCTTATGTTGTTCTGCTGCAAGTAATTTTTCTTTTAAACCACCAACAGGAATAACACGTCCACGTAAAGTGATTTCACCGGTCATAGCAAGGTGTGATTTTATAGGATTTTTACTTAATGCAGAAACAAGTGCAGTACACATAGTAATACCAGCAGAAGGTCCATCTTTTGGAGTTGCGCCTTCTGGTAAATGAATGTGAATATCTTTGTTAGCATGAAATGTTTTAGGGATGCCAAGTTCTTGTGCGCGTCCACGAATATAACTAAGTGCTGCGTGTGCAGATTCTTGCATTACTTCGCCTAATTGGCCGGTAAGCGTCAAGTTACCTTTACCAGGTAAAATAGACACTTCAGTTTCAAGAACATCGCCACCTAGTTCGGTCCATGCAAGCCCTGTTACAAGACCAATATCTTTTCCAGTGCTTAATGTTTGTTTCTTATAAATAGGATTGCCAAGCCATTTAACAATAAGTTCTTTGGTAACCGTTACAGATTTTTTAGTTCTTGAGCCTAAAAGTTCTTGAATAACTTTACGCATAATTTTAGTGAATGTACGTTCTAGTTGACGCACTCCAGCTTCTTTTGTGTAATCTTCAACAACAAGTTTTATAATTTCATCAGAAAGTTTACATTGTTGTTTTGTTAAACCATGTTCTTGTAAGTTTTTTGGAACTAAAAAGTTTTTGGCGATTTGTGCTTTTTCTTCATCGGTATAACCAGAAAGCTGAATAACTTCCATACGATCAAATAATGGATACGGAATACCATCCATATGATTTGCTGTTGTTACAAACATTACTTGAGATAAATCATATTCAATTTCTAAAAAGTGATCAGTAAATGTTTTGTTTTGTTCTGGATCAAGCACTTCGAGCAATGCAGATGCAGGATCACCATGAATATCCATAGACATCTTGTCTATTTCATCTAGTAGAATAACTGGATTAACAGTACTCGCTTTTTTCATAGCTTGAATAATTTTACCTGGAAGTGCACCAATGTATGTTCTACGATGACCACGAATCTCAGCTTCGTCTTTTGTGCCACCAAGTGCAATACGTACAAATTCACGACCTAAACTTTCTGCAACCGAACTTGCCAAAGAAGTTTTACCCACACCTGGAGGGCCTACCAAACAGATGATTGGTGATCGTTTAAGTGATTTAGAAAATTTCTTAGCTGCTAAAAATTCAATAATACGTTCTTTTGGTTTTTTTAAACCAGCATGAAACTTATTTAGAATATTTTCTGCTTGTTTTAAACTAATGCGATCTTTGCTTTTTTTAGACCATGGCAAAGAAGCAATCCAATCGATATAATGACGACTTACTACCGCTTCAGAAGAAAGTGGCGGCATTTGTTCAAGACGTTTTAATTCTTTTTCAACTTTATCAAGTGCTTCTTGAGTTGGTTTTAAACTTTTAATTTTTGCGCGTAGAGCAGTGAATTCAGCTTGTTGATCTTCGCGGCCAAGTTCTTTATGAATCGCTTTAATCTGTTCTGTGAGGTAATATTCGCGTTGGTTTTTTTCTACTTGTGTTTGAATTCTACCACGAATACGTTGCTCAATTTCTAAAATTTCTATTTCTTTTTTTAAGATAGTAGAGATACGAAACAGACGTTTTTTTAAGTCGATCATCTCTAAAATTTCTTGGCGCTCATCGAAAGATAAATTTAAATGTACCGCAGTAGTATCAACAATATAATCGATGTCTTCAATAGTTTGACCAAGAGTCATTAAGTCTTGTGGTGCTTTTTCATTTAATTTTGCATAAACAGTATAGAGCTTTTGGAATGTTCTCCATGATGCTTCAAAATCGCTGGTCTTATTTTTTGTGGTAGTATTTAGATCTTCGTAAGCAACACCAGTAAAACCGTCCATTTCTTTATATTCAACTATTTTTGCTCTATTAAGTCCTTCAACAAGGATTTTCAATGAGCCGTTAGGCATACGCATAACTTGTAAAATAGTTGATCGTGTACCATACGTATAAAGACCATCTGGTTTAGGATGCTCAAGATCAGGGTCTTTTTGTGCGGTTACAAAAACAGACTTAGTACCCTTAAGTGCGTCTTCTACTGCTTTAATAGAAGTTGTTCTGCCTACAATAACAGGTAAAATGCTCTTTGGCAGTAACACCACGTTTTTGAGAGGCAAAAGAGGAAGGAATTGATCTTCCAATTCCAAAATAGGCTCAATAATTTTTTTAGGTGCTTTTTGTTCGTTTTTAATATTCATAATACCATATCCCTTTTCAGCTAAAAAAACTGACTTTAAGCTTATTTGATGGGATCTTTTCCATAAACTTTAAGTAAAACTTTAACCCTTGCTACTATTCTAGCAGAGAGCTTTCCATTAGTAAATGCAAAAACGAGACTTTTTGACTGGAATTTTTTTGAAAAAAGCGTATAATTCTTTCTTCTTCCTTTATAAAAGTATTCTATTTATAATAGACAATTTGTATAATCAATTTTTCTCTCTATATGTTGTGATTAGGCAGAAAGTTAAGAGCCTGTTTTAGCTTATTATTTGTTTTATGTTTTTTGAATAAAGAGAAGAATAAAGACGTATAGAGGGTACAAAAAAAGTATTTTAAGAGGGGTTATCTAAGTGGCTAGCAGTATTATGAGTCTTTTTACTTCTATTTTTACCGGCTTTGAAAGTCCGGAAGAAAAAAAGAAATTTTCTATTTTAGCAGTTCTTTTTGGGCTTACCATTGGAGTCTATTGGCTCTTTAGGCCACTTAAAGACAGCATTTTCTTGACTATGGTGGGTCGAGAATATCAACCATGGGCAAAAATGCTCTCTATTTTGGTTACGGCATGTGCAGTGATGATATATTCATATTTAGTTGATAAGTATCCACGACATAAGCTTTTATATGGTTATTCGGGCTTTTATGCTTTATGTTCAATTGGTTTTGCCTTCTTTATTTTTGATCCTCAAATGGGCATTTCGAATACTGTTGAAGATCCACATCGTTATTTAGGATGGGTGTTTTACCTATTTGTAGAAAGCTTTGGTTCAACCATGGTGGCTCTTTTCTGGTCATTTGTTGCTGATACTACTACTCCTGAATCTGCTCGTAGAGGGTATTCTCTCATTGTATTTGGAGCTCAAACTGGTGGTGTTATTATTCCTCTTATGGGGAAAATAATTATTAATATGAGTTCTTCTGGATCAGCTATTCTCTTGTGTGTGGTTGGTATTTGTTGTATTCCAGTAGGTGTGTATTATTTTATGCTTACAACTCCACGCGATCAGCTTAAAGGATTTGATGGAAGCAAGAATGCTTTAGAAAAAGGTAAAAAAACAAGAACTGGATTTCTAGATGGTTTATATTTGGTAGCAACGCGTCCTTATGTGCTTGGTATTTTTACCATGGTGGCATTTTATGAAGTTGTTATTGTTATGATAGATTTTCAATTTAAATGGCTTGCAAAGGCAGAATATACTGGTGATGCATTAACTAACTTTTTTACTACATACGCAATTTGTATTAATATAGTTGCTGTGTTTAGTGTATTATTAGGGTCAAAAGGAATAGCTCGTAGATTAGGGCTTGCTCGTACACTCTTATTATTGCCTGTTGTGGTAGGAGCGTCTGCTATTATTGTTAACATGAATCCTGTTTTAGGAGTTGCGTTTATGGTAATGGTAGCGTGTAAGAGTATAAATTACTCATTAAATCAACCAGCAAAAGAGCAATTATATATTCCAACATCAAAAGATACTAAGTATAAAGCAAAAGCTTGGATCGATATGTTTGGTATACGCCTTTCAAAAGGTACCGCATCTGGAATCAACACCTTACGACCAATCTTGGGAGTTGCAACGTTTACCATGATGAGTCTTGGGCTTTCTGCAGCATTAATTCTTGTATGGTTTTGGGCTGCTTTATTTATAGGAAAAGAACACACCAAGGCTATTGAGCAAGATCGCATTGTGTGTTAGATAAGAAAGGAGTTTTTCGGCCAAGATAACAAAGGGTGTAGTATGGAAAATTTTAAGGTGAAATGGTTTTCACTATAATTAGTTAACATAAGAGGTATATATATGTTTAGTGGTATTATTCAGTATTTTTATCCTGATTTAAAAAAAGAAGAGTTAAATAAGTTTACGCATTTGGCGGTTGCATTTTTGTTTACTGCTGGTACTTATTGGTTATTGCGTTTGGTAAAAGACGATGTTATTTACAAAATTGCTTTTTCAGAAGAATTTGGCTGGCCTATTGGTTATGGTGCAACAATGGTTGCAAAACTTAAAACAATTTCGCCATTTGTTGTGATGGGTGCATTAGCTGTTTATACAAAATTAATTGATATGTTTGAAAAACAACAATTATTTTATGTTATTGGTACTTTCTTTGCATCTGTTTTTGCATTTGTAGCATTAATGCTTTGTAGTGCTGATACATTGGGTGTGGAAGCTATTAAAGCATTTTCATTTGGTCCTATGCTATTGGGTGCTGCTGGTTCTTTAGGGTACTTAGCAACAGAAGCATTTGGTTCTTTAATGATGGCTGTTTTTTGGTCATTCACGGTAAGTAGTGCAACAAGTGATCAAGCAAAACGTGGTTTTCCATTTGTTATTGTATTGGGTCAAATTGGTGCAATATCAGCTTCTTCAGTAATGTATTTCAAAGGTAACTTTCCAACATGGCCATTGTATTTTATTGCAATCGCGGGAATCTGTGGTTTGATTTTTACTATTAAAAGTTTGATGAAATCTGTTCCAGCTTCAGAAATGACCAGTGGTAAAGTAGAGAAGAAAAAAAGTAAACCAGATGTACTTGCAGGTTTTAAACTTCTTGTAACACAACCATACTTAATGGGTGTATTTGTAGTTTCAACTTTTTATGAAGTAGCAAAAGTTGTTGTTGATATGCAAATGAAATATCAAGCATCTGTTATTATGCCTAAAGCTGAGTTTGCTCGTTTCTTAGGTATCTTTGGAATGTGTGTAAACTCACTTTCATTGCTTATGGCTTTGTTGGGTACAGCATATGCTATGAAAAAATATGGTCTTCGTGTTTGTTTGTTAATCTATCCAATTATGTTTGGTGCATGTTTAACAGGTATTTACTTCTATTACTTAACTGGTCCAACAGCAGAAAATCTTTTCTGGGCAACTTTTGGAGCAATGATGATTGTTACAGCTGTTTCTTATGCTGTTAATAATCCTGTAAAAGAAATGATGTACATTCCAACTTCAAAAGACGCTAAGTTTAAAGCAAAAGGTCTTGTTGATATGGTTGGTGGCCGTGCAGGTAAAATGGCTGGTGCAAATATTGGTGGAGCATTAATTGTTTCTGGTAATGTTGCAGCAAGTATTGCAGGTTTAATGACAACAGGTACCTTAATTAGTCTTGGTGTTATTTGTGTATGGCTGTTAGTTGCTATATACGTTGGTATTAAAAATGCACAACTAGTTCGTGACGGCGAAATCATCGAGTAAAATAGTATACAAATACTAATTGAGTCATTCTATTGTGATGGTCTAAATATTGACCCACTTGGAATGGCTCTTTTTTTTTGAAAAAAATAAAAAACTTTTAGAGATATTCTTTTTAAGTAAACGTGGTACAGTAACATGGACAGAGTAACTTTTTTATAAGGAACCATCCATGTTACAATCCCTCGCTCAAATATTGTGGGGAAAATTCAAAAGCAAAGATGAGTGTTTGAAGTTTATACGACTCGCACTCATCTTTGCTTTTACTATTGGTGTCTACTGGTTAATCAATCCACTCAAAGACACCGTCTTTATACATGTTGTTGGCAAGCAATGGCTTGCGTATGCAAAAGTATTTTCTCTTTGTTTTCTATTTCCGTTGCTTATGCTCTATGGTAAATTGGTAGATATGTTTGCCCGTCACAGAATGTTTTATGTGATCTGTTCTGTGTATGCAGTAGGTGCATTATTATTTGCGTACGCGTTGTCTGACCCTTTTATCGGGTTGCCAAATACAGTGGCGCATGGAGGTCGTACAATAGGATGGCTTTGGTATGCGTTTGTAGAAAGTTTTGGCTCACTTATTGTTGCATTGTTTTGGTCATTTGTTGCTGATACATCTACGCCCGATTCTGCAAAGCAAGGGTTTGGTATTATCGCAATGGGTGCTCAGTTTGGTGGAGTACTTGGACCGCTACTTGGTTATACTATGAGTAACTCTTTTGGTCCGATTCCTATTATTAGGATGGGGGCACTTGGAATGTTGATTATTGGATATTTAATTTATCATTTTATGAAAATGACTCCAAAGTCTGAATTGGTAGGGTTTCATTCAGATAAAAAAACTGCTGCATACAAAAAATCATCACCTAGTTTTTTTGAAGGTATTAAACTTATTTTTTCTCAACCATATTTACTTGGTATTGTAGCGATTGTTAGTTTATACGAAATTGTAGGAACGGTTCTTGAACTGCATATGAAGATTCTTGCGGCAGAAGTGCTAGACAATGGTGCAGCTATGCAAGAGTTTTTCTTTAAATATGCAATATGTGCTAATGGTGTAGCGCTTATAAGTTTATTATTAGGTGCAGGAGCCATTGGAAGAGCATTGGGCTTATCACGTACATTATTGCTTCTACCTATGCTTATGGGTGCAGGTGTATTGGCTGTGTGGTGGATGCCAGAGCTATGGGTAGCTCTTACGGTTGTTGTCACTATAAAAGGGCTTAATTACGCGTTAAATCAGCCGGCTAAAGAGCAATTATATATTCCTACAACACGAGAATCTAAGTATAAAGCTAAAGCTTGGATAGATAGTTTTGGTTCTAGGTTGTCAAAAAGTGTGGGTTCCTCTGTTCATATGCTCCGTCCTATGCTACAATCGTTCTTTGTAGTGGTAAGCTCAGGTATTTGCCTGGGACTTGTAGGGGTGTGGATAGTTTCAGCTTTATTTGTGGCAGATATGCACAAAAAAGCAATTGAAGAGGATCGTCAGATATGTTGAGAAAGAACGACATATATAAAAATAATAAAAAATCGCTTAGAGCGTCCAATATACGTGACGTATAAAATTTTAGCCTTCTAGTCTTCTAGAGGGCTTTTTTTGTTGTAGTATGTGAGTTGTTATAAATCTATAAAGGATTAAGATGCGCATAGGTTTTATGCAAACATTTAGAGCTTTGTGGGAAATTGAAGAAAAAGAGCGATTAAAGATTTTCTTTTTGAGTGCTGCTTTTTTTGCAATTATTTCTTCCTATACAATTATCAAAGAGTTGAAAGACTCTATCTTCATGAATATCGTAGGTGGAAAAGAAGCGATTCCTTATGCTAAATTATTCATGATTTTTGGTCTTATTCCATTGGTTCTTTTATATGCCAAGTTAGTTGATACTGTTCGTCGTTATCAGTTGCTTTCTTATTGTGCTTGGGTATATAGTATTCTCGGTTTTTTCTGTGCCATTATTATTAGTTATGGTGGGCTTGGTACAGAAGTAGTTAAACCATATAGTGCTTATTGGTTCTTTGGTTGGTTTTACTATTTTTATATCGAGAGCTTTTCATCCTTTGTAGTGGGCGTGTTCTGGGCATTCTTAAACTCAGTGTCTACTCCTGATTCTGCAAAAAAGAATTATGGTATTCTTATTTCTATATCAAAGCTGGGCGGCATGCTGTCTGCAGGATTAGCATGGTTTTTGCTGTCTCATTCAGGTCAATGTCATTCAGTAGGGTTAAATGAAACACGTTTGCATGCACTTTTAATTGTTATATCATCTATAATTTTATTAGCAGTTCCCTTTATTATTAATATGATGATGAAGACTGTCCCTGGGCAATATTTGCATGGGTATGAAGCTGCATATAAATTTGAAAAAAAACAGAGTAAATCAGGAACAAAAGAAACAGGTATTTTTAGTGGTCTAATGATACTACTACGTTATCCCTATGCTTTTGGTATTTTTTGTACTGTTTTCTTTTACGAAGTATTGAGTGCTATTTTAAGCTACATGCGTTTGGGCATTGCTCAAGATGCAGGTGGAAGCATTTCTGGAGTAAGTTGTTTCTTGTTTAAAGTTGTTTTTTATACGCATTTTATAGGGTTTGTTATTTCTTTGTTTGGAACACGTGTGCTTATCTCTTATTTAGGAGAACGTTTGTCACTTATGGTAATGCCTGTGGTGATGGGGACGTTGCTTATATATTTGATGCTAAGTCCGTCTCCTGGAGCATTAATAATAGCATTTGTAGCTCTCAGAGCTATTTACTATGCATTTAATCAGCCGGTAACCGAAGCGCTTTATATTCCAACCGTAAAAGATATGAAGTTTAAATCAAAATCATGGATCGATACGTTTGGTAAAAAATTAGCTCGTGGAGCAGGCTCAAGCTTTAATATCTTAGCAAAAAGTGTGGGTGGAGCTGTTACCAGCAATGTGCATGGTATCTTCTTTACTGGCATTGTTGTGCTATGGTCTGGAGTTGCCTTCTTCTTAGGAAAACGATTCGAAAAAGCTATTAAGGATGGAGAGGTGATTGGATCAGATGAGGTATCTGATTAGGAATATTGCAAAAAATTCATGATCTGGTACGCTTATTCGAGTATTTTGTTTACAAACACTCACTCTCTCAATCAGGGTGGCCAAGCTTAAATTGCTGGCCGAGAAGTGATAGATAAAACCCTGCAAAAGGTATTTTCAATGATAGATTTTAGAGATTTAGTTAAAGCTGGTGTACATTTTGGTCATCAATCTTCTCGTTGGTGTCCGCGCATGGCTCCTTATATTTGGGGACAAAAAAATAGAGTTCATTTAATTAATGTTGCAAAAACTGCTTATCAATTAGAAAAAGCTTCAAAATTTGTAGAAAGCATAATTGGTGAAGGCAAAACAGTTATGTGGATTGGTACTAAAAAACCTGCACAAGAGATCATGAAAGCAGCAGCTGGTACTGTTTCTATGCCTTATGTTACACATCGTTGGATTGGTGGAACACTTACTAATAACTCTCAAGTAAAAAAATCTGTAACAAAGTATTTGCATCTTAAAGATGTGATTTCAAAATCAGATCGTGGTCATTACACTAAAAAAGAATTTAACGTTTTTCAAAAAAGTGTTGATCGTCTAGAAAAAAATATTGGTGGTATTGTAAAGCTTAACTGGCCAGTTGGAGCTATTATAGTTGTTGATGTTCGTAAAGAAGCATCTGCAATTAAAGAAGCTAAATGCATGGGTATTCCAGTTATTGCATTAATCGATACTAACTCAGATCCACTTGGAATTGATCACGTGATTCCTGCAAATGATGATTCTCCAAAATCTATTCGCATTATCATTGATTATCTAGTAGAAGCTGCAGAACGTGGTGTTGCTCTTGCAAAAGATAAAAAAGCTGAAGAAGAAAAAGAATTCGAGCTTTTACAAGAAAAGAAAAAAGCAGAAAGAAAAGAAGTAGCTGCTAAAAGAGCTGCAGACATTAAAGCTGCCGCTGCTAAAAAAGTTGCTCCTGTAAAGCCTGCTGCTGCTCCTAAAAAAGTAGAAGCAAAAGTTGCAGATAAACCTGCTGTTGCTCCTAAAAAAGCTACAGAAGCAAAACCTGTTGCAAAAGCTACTGAGGCTGCTCCTAAAAAAGAAGCTGCTCCAAAGAAATAAGTATTTGGAGAGGTGTCTGAGTGGTCGAAGGAGCACGATTGGAAATCGTGTGTATTTGGAAACAAGTACCGAGGGTTCGAATCCCTCTCTCTCCAAAAATAAGATTCTAAGAATTAAGCCCTGAGAAATCAGGGCTTTTCTATTGTAATAAAAATTATTTTGCCGATAAATTACCGATAAAACGTTATTAAATAAATTTAAGCTTAGATTTGGAGCCTGTGTTGCGGCAAGTGGGTATCTCGGGTACACTAAAAGAGTTAAATTTTAGTGGGTATAAATCTAGAAAGTATGGCATGGCAACACAGCTCAATCTCGCTCGTAAATGGCGTTCTAAGCAGTTCGATCAAGTGATTGGGCAAGATTTGTCTATTCGCATGTTACAAAATAGCTTATACCTCGATCAGATTTTTCCTGTCTATCTATTCTCTGGTCAACGAGGATGTGGTAAAACAACCACTGCTCGTATCTTTGCAGCTGCGCTTAATTGTGCTGAACTTGATGCCTTTAGGAAAGATCCTAAATCGCATAAAATTCCATGTTTAAACTGTGAGTCGTGCAAAGCAATAGCAGCAGGGAGCCATCCAGATTTTATAGAGATTGATGCAGCATCGCATACCGGTGTAGATAATGTCCGCCAAATTATTGATGCGGCTTCGCTTTTGCCTGTTATGGGAACCAAGCGTTTATATCTTATTGATGAAGCACATATGTTGAGCAAGGCAGCATTTAATGCCTTTTTAAAAATTTTAGAAGAACCTCCAGCATCAGTAGTATTTATGTTAGCAACTACTGATCCACAAAAAATTATAGAAACAGTACGGTCTCGTTGTTTTCAGTTGTTCTTTCCTGCAATTAGTCTTGAGCCATTGCTTAAGCATTTGCAAGCAGTGTGCACAGCAGAAAATATTCGTGTAGAAGAAAATGCACTCAAAACTATTATTCAAGAAACAGAAGGCTCTGCACGAGACGCGCTTAACTTGTTAGAGCAAGTACGATTTTCTCATGCAAAAGTATCTAAAGATGCGGTTCTTAGAGTACTTGGTCATGTACCTGAACCAATTTTATTAGATCTGTTTACACAGATTATAGCGGGTGATCCGGGGCAGTTATTAGTTTTCTTACAAGAAAAAAAAGTAAATAGTTATACTCCGTTGGCAGTGTGGCAAAAGTTACAAGAAGTAATTCGCAATATTTTGTATGTAAAATATGGTGTTGCACGGCAAGTTACAATCGAAGATAAAGAACGTGTTGCTGCATTTGCACGTAAATGTTCTTTAGAACAGTTAACTGGATGGTTACAAAAAGTGTATAGCACCGAAATGTTGCTACTTAAAACAACAGCACAGCAGGGTGTTCTTGATATGATGTTACTTGGTATGTGTGGTACCGAAAATGCAACAGAGCCAGTTGTAGCAGTTACGGTTCAAAAAAAAACTGTACCTCCTAAACCAGTTACAGTAGCACCAGTTAGTAGTAAACAAGATAATAGATGGAGTGGGTTTGTTGTAAAAGTTGAGCAAATGAGCGAACCACTTTTAAATTCTATTTTTAAACAAGCACAGTTTAAAAGTTATGATGAACAAACAAATGAGTTGGTAGTTGCTTTTGCTAAAGACACTACATTTTTTGGAGACTGGTTAAAAGAAACAAAAAGTACATGGATGGGTTTCTTACAAGAATCATTTGGTCCAGATGTGCAATTTAAACCGGTGTTCGAAAAAAGTGCGGCGCCTAAACCGGTTGTAGAGAAAAACTCTCGATCCTTCGATACAATTCCTAACGGAACCACTCAGGATGATTTTAAAAAAGGGTCTGTTTCGAGTAGTGCAGGTAAAGTAATTGCTAAGCCGCAAGCAGCAGGGTCGCCAAATAAGTTTGTGCGTCCAAAAATAAAAAAAACGATAGTAGTTAATGTAACAGATAAAGATAAATGGAAAACAGCAAATAAATTAGTAGATGCCTTTGGTGGCACCGTTGTAGAAGTTGAGGGGGAACATGAAAAAGCGTAACAAAGTAGTTATTATTGGAAGAACAAACGTTGGAAAATCAACGTTGTTTAATAGATTGTCTAAATCAGTTAAAAGCATGACATTGGATTATGAAGGTGTAACACGTGACTTTGTATTCGATTCTGTTGATTGGCAAGGCCGAACTTTTGAAATTATTGATACCGGTGGTATTGATTTTAAAAAGGGTCTTGATTACTTAACAGAAGCGGTACGTGAACGTGCCATTGAAGTATTAGAATCGTCCGACGTGGTGATCTTTGTAGTAGATGGTAAAGTTGGAGTAACATCTGAAGATCAAGCTTTGGCTAAATTTGTTCATAAACTTAATAAGCCAACTATTCTTGCAATCAATAAAATTGACACTAAAAAAACACAAGAAAATATTCTTGATTTTCATCGTCTTGGGCATAAAAATGTTCTTGAGATTTCTGGACAGCATGGAACAGGTACTGCAGAATTGCTAGAAGAAATTTTACGTCTTTTGCCTTCTGAATCATCTGAAAAAGACGAGAAGCCAGAATTTAAGATTGTACTACTTGGTAAGCCAAATGTGGGTAAATCATCGTTAACCAATCTGTTGCTAGATAAGCAACGTTCATTGGTTGCTGATATGCCAGGTACCACACGAGAAGCAATTACCGATCATATAAAGTTTTATAGAGAAACTATTCAGGTAACAGACACTGCCGGTGTACGTAGAAAACGTTCGGTAGATGAAACAATCGAAGAGTTGATGGTAAAAAGTTCTTTTGCTGCCGTACGCGATGCAGACATTGTATTATTGCTTATTGATGGCGAAGAAGCTGAGCTTTCTCAACAAGAACTCAAATTGGCTGGGTATGTGTTTCAAGAAGGTAAAGCGCTTATTATTTTGCGTAACAAGCACGATCTTATTGACGATACAAAACAAACCCAATGGGAATTTGAATCAGAGCCTTACGATTACTTACTTAAAAAATTAGAGATGATGACTATTTCGTGTAAAACAAGACACAACGTAGGCAAAATTATGCCGTTGATTAGAAAAGTATGGGATCGTTACAACACCCATTTTTCTACTACACAGCTTACTATGACTTGCAAAGGTGGATTAGACGAAAAGCCACTGTTTAAAAATAGACAGCGACTTAAATTGCATTCTGTTCAACAGGTTGCAACTGCGCCTCCAATCATTCGTTTGAATGTTAACCATACAGAATGGTTTGGAGAAAGTCAGTTAGGCTTTTTTGAGAACGTGATGCGTAAGCAATTCGATCTTAAGAGTGTACCGATTAAGTTTGCATTACGAAAAATGATCTTTTAATTTATAAAAAAAAGCCTCAGTAACTTGAGGCTTTTTTTGTCTTCATGCATAGGCGATTCGATGAGTATTAAAATAGTATTTCTTGGTATTGATCATTCAGATGATTTAGAAAAATATGCAAATAAAGAACTTAAAAAGATTAATAAATTTTTGCCTGCAGAAGACGAAATTGTTTATTTTGATCTTGTTTTTCAACCAGATAAGCAGCAGAAATCTTACACAGTTGAGTTACAGCTTCATGGGCAAGATTTTCATTTAATAGTTGCTGTAAAAGGTACAGATTTATATAGAGAAACTGATCATGTTGTTAAAGTTATGATCAAAGAGTTGCGCAAGCATAATGAAAAAGTTCTTGATCAACAAAATAATCCAGATGCTTCTGAAGATAGTTTATAAATTTAAACTTATTTCTTGATTAGATTATAAAAAAAGCCTCGAATCCCCGAGGCTTTTTTCTTTTCTATATATTGACTATTTTCTTTTTGTAGATTTCTCTTTTGGTGAATTAACTATTTCAAAATAGTGTTTACTATAAGCTCTATTAGCTTCCTGACCTTTAGGAATTTTTGTATTGTGTATGAAGCCTGAACCTACTTGTTTACCTAATATCGTATTCTTCTTTACATTTAAAGTAGCAATACGTGGGTTACTAAAAACATCATTTTCTTGAAGTTTAAAATAGAAATTAATACAGTCAGTAGATTTATTTCTAACAATCTTCATTGGATAACGTGCGCATGAACCATACTCACAAGTTATATTTACGGGGAATTTCTGCCAATTTTTATCTTTAATATTTTTATCTTTAATATTTATATTTTTATTATATCTAAGGCTTACATTGACTGTTCCCATTTGAGCAGTAGGAACGTAGGTACTTGAACCATTATTATTGTTAGTAATTGTAAAACGTTTTTTGTCAGCTTTACTAAGTTTAACATCTATATAAGTGGGCAGGGTTATTCGGGAGCTGTTTCTAATTAAAGGATTCCTGAATACTTGATTAAGTGGTGCAGCTATGAAGTTATAATAGGTAGTTGTTTCTACTGTGACAGGTCCAGTTTTTGTTGCTTTAATCATATTCTTGGTAATAGTAGCGTTAGCTTTGTTTGTTCTGTTAATAATTTTGGATACACCATTGCCTACAGAATAAGATTGTTTTACATAAAAATTTACAGGAGTTTTTGATGATGTCCCTGTGCTTAATGGAACTACTTTAACATACGGTACTGAAGTTGAAAAATTATAATAGGTAGTTGTTTTTACCGTAACAATTCCGGGTTGTGTTGCATTAACTATAGGGCGTATATTATTTAATTGATCTTTTTTAGAAGATATTTTAGCATTTATGCTACTAATACTTACTCCATAATTTATATATTGTGGAATTTCTACTCTGGAAATAATAGCTGTTTTTGGTGGTTTTCCACTGGCCTTTAAACCGCCCAAATCCTGACTCGCTTCAACTTGGTTTCCTATTGCCACGAGCATTGCGATCATTATTAACTTTTTCATTCTTTATCCTTAATTAATTCGAGGCTTTTTTATTGTTTTCTTTATCGTTATTTTTGGTGTCCTGCAGCTTGCGCGTAGAAATATATTGTTTGTGTTTGTCCGTTTGTCTTTACTGTATAACTACCATTACCTGTGCGTATTGGTTGGATTCGATAAACTGTTTCAACTTTAGCTACTTTTTTTCCTGCTGCGCTTAAGACAGGCTTAACAGTGGAAACAGGAGTATTATCTATACTACGTACTCTTACAACATTATCTCCAGAATCTAAATAAGAAACAGAATGTTTTACACTAATTCCATAGTTTTTTGCTGTATTTTCCCACTGTTTTAGTTCTCTATCTGAAACTTTTTTTGGTATTGTAGATGTTGACACTAAACACATTGCGATCATTAATAACTTTTTCATTCTTTATCCTTTTCTTTAGAGATGCCTAAAACAATTTTAAGCTTATTATTACAATAGCATATCTGGGTCGCTTAATTCAAGAGTAGGGGGGGGTGAGCTTACGATAAGCTTAATGTTTCTATTTTTTTGTTTTTGAACTATCTTGAAAATTAGTTTTTAACCTTATAGATAGGAGATGCCATGAACATCAGAATAGCGTTCCGTGGAATGGATCATTCAGATTTAGCTGAAAAATATGCAAACAAAGAGCTAGAAAAACTTACTAAATATTTGAACCAAGATCTTGAGCCTCTTTATATTGATTTAGTTCTTCAGGCTGATCATAACAATACGCATCATAAGGTTGAGTTGAGATTGAATGGAAAGAACCTTCATTTGATGGCAAGTCGAGAAGGCAAAGATTTGTACCAAGAGATTGATCATGTCGTTAAAGTTATGGGTAAAGAGCTAAAGAAGCATAAAGGCAAGGCACTTGATAAACGGAATCATCCAGGTACGCCGAAAGATAGTTTCTAGAATAGAGATTTTTATTTTGTGTCCCTCGACCCATTCGATCCTTCGATACAATTCCTAACGGAATTACTCAGGATGATTCAAGATTTTTCGTTACACTCAAAATCACTCAGGGTGATTCGATCTTTGGATAACTCGAGATGAACAAAATCGAATCATACTGAGTGAATACGAACTTTAGTGAGTATTTGTATCGAATGTAT
Source organism: Alteromonas naphthalenivorans (assembly GCA_047631715.1). Lineage (GTDB taxonomy): Bacteria > Babelota > Babeliae > Babelales > CAIQNR01 > CBFHTA01. The sequence continues at coordinate 9,512 of JBLICC010000002.1, read as the reverse complement.
GTAATTCGTTCTCTATTATACTTTTCACAAAAAAATCACTCAGTATGACTCACAAAATCGAGTCACCCTGAGTGATTTCGTTAGAAATTGTATCGAAGGGTCGAGAGACGCTTTACAAAACTACGGTAAAATACCTAGTAATCCTTTGCTGTCAGTATTTGCACTATATAAGTTAAGTGCTTTAACAACATCATCAATTTCCATATCATACATTTCGCTCTGCCAGCGTTTAAGTTCTTTGCCATCGTTAGGGTCAACCACAAGCAAATTAGGTGCACCCCAAGTGTCATAACGAGACTTAAGTGATTTGTATGGCTCTACAGAAGAATCAGATGCATCAACAGATAAAATTACATACTTATCTTTAAGTACTTGAGTTACTTTTGGATTCTTTAAGATGGTTGCAGTAATTGCTTTGCAAATAGAACAGTACGGTGTCCAAAAATCAATGAACAACATTTTGTCTTCTTTTTGCGCGGTGGTAACTGCTTTGTTGTAATCAGTCATCCAGGTTTTTTCAAAAGCATTATTTAGTTGTGGATAGTACATTTCTTGGAACGATTCGATGCATAAGAAAACCGTAATAATTAATGCTACTACACCAATCATGTTTTGGATCTTGTTACTTAGGCCAGTTGTTTTGTGGGCAGAAGAGAAATAATAATAACCAATAATTGCAGTAAAACAGGTAAGACCAATTAATATTACATACCACGGTAAAACATTGCTTAAGTAATAAAAGCACATGCCGATTAACATGAATCCGAATACTTTTTGAATTTCTAACATCCACATGCCGGCGCGTGGCAATAAGTTAATAGAACCAGAAAATGTTCCAATAATAATAAGTGGAGTACTAATACCAATACCAAAAACAAAGAGAAGTAAGAATCCAAGTATCTTGCTAGACATTGTTGCAACCATGGTCAAAATCAATGCAAGCCCAGGAGACAAGCAGGGTGATGCAACCGATCCACTTGCAAGCCCAAAGATAAAGATAGAAAGTGCAGATCCAGATTTAGATACATCGGTTTTGTTTTGCATAAATCGTGGAATATAAAGGTTATAAAAACCAAAAAGAGATCCTGCAAAATAGAGTAAGAACGTTACAATACATATTACAAAAATGGGATTAACCATTAATGATCCAAAGGCATCGCCAGAACTTGCAGCGATTAATCCCATGATAGAAAATGTTGTTCCTAAACCAAGTGCATAGCAGCAAGAAAGTAAAAAGTTACGTAAAATAGATTTGCTACCTTGTGATTGTAAAATTCCAACGGTAATAGGAATCATAGGGTAAATACAAGGTGTTAAACTGAGTAATAATCCAAGTAGGAATGCTACCAGAAGGCGTAAAGACCAAGAATCTGTATGAGCAATAGTGTGCTTAAGTTGTTCTCGATACTCTTTGATAACTTCCATAAAAGTAGCACCTTCTTTAGATGGTACTTTTGTAGTTTTTTTCTCTTTAATAATTTCAAGTGGTTTTGAAGGTGTTTCTTTTACTGCTTCTTTTGATTGTTTAAATTTTAGATCAAATGTTTGTTCTTTTGGATTAGGAGATTGGTTAGAAGCAAGTGTTACATGTAATTTTGCATGTACTGCTTCTGGTGTTGTTCTCGTAACAACTGAGTTGATACAAAAATTTTCGCCAAAAGATTTACAGGTAGTTTTAAGACGTTTATCGTAATTGTCTTTTGAAGAATGATCAGTTTTCCATTTGCTTAGTTTAACATGGGGATTGTCGCTAGAAAGGGTGATATGCTTTTCGTAAATATGTTCATAAGGGTTAAGATTAACATGTAGTGTAATTTCTGTTTCTGTCGGATTGATCTCTTTCTGCTCAGAGCTTATAGTATAAGGTTGAACAGCAGCGGGAATGAGCAATGCGAATAAAAGATAAAGATTTTTTCTCATAGCGTCTCCTAAAAAAGTAAAGATTGTTGCAAATTGTAAACGATAATTTACACTTAACTATACTGTAATTTTTTCAAGAGACAATCATTGGGGCTGTAGCTCAGTTGGTAGAGCGCATGGATGGCATTCATGAGGCCAGCGGTTCGAACCCGCTCAGCTCCAAATTTAACTAACCTATCTACAAATCCTATGCTTCAACCAATCTTACATTTCCGCTTGATGTGTGCAATTTGATTGTTACGCCTTCGATAGATCCAATTTTACCTTGAATATCTCGTCGCAAACTAGCCATAGTTTTTTGAGTAATCTGCATTGGGCGTTGAGCAAGAACAACTGGATGATCACTAGAAACTTTTCCTTTTTGAGCTTTTGCATAGAGAGATGCTGGAGTTTTTGGAGGAAGTTCAAGTTTAATATTTCCGCGTCCACTGACTGCTAATATTTTATGGTTTTTATCCAGTTTTTTTGCATGAATTTTAATGTTACCAGATCGAGTGTTTGCATGTATTGAATTAGTAACGTTTTGGCAAATTATAGAACCTTTGTAGGTTTGGGCTTTTGCAGGTTGTTCGGTATTTTTAATTGTGATGTTGCCATGATCGGTGTGTGCAAGAGTTACGGTTGTTGTTAGTGGAATTAAAATTGTGTAATCAACGGTGCATTTTGTTTGTGAGTCGGCTTGTACAGTTTTTACAGTTGCGCCATTTTCGGTATACTTGGTGCTGATGTCTGTAGCTGCAACTGCTTCTGGAGAACCTTTTTTAACTGCTTCTAGAACAAATTTGTTTTGTTTCCAGGTTTTAATAGAAATGTTTCCACGGGTGTTTTCTATGCGAAAAGTGCTGTTAGGCGTAAGAATTTGTTCTTTAGAGATGATTTCTTTGTTAGTTGCCCAAAAAGATTTTACAGTATCAAGTATTGATGCTTGAATCGTGTATGTTGTACACAGAGAGAGAAGTAAAAGAGTGCGAACTGAATATTTCATTATAATCCTTTTTATCAAACAGGAACTTTAATTCCATGAAGTCTACAAAAGTTGTAGAAAATGTACACAAAGCTATAAACAATGTTTTTACCACATTACCTTTAGTCAAAGCAATTGTTGAACGTCTTGATCAATCAAAAGGTCGTGCATTGCTTGTAGGCGGAGTTGTTCGTGATTGTTTACGTGAGCAGCCAGCTAAAGATATTGATATCGAAGTACATGGACTTGCAATCAATCAGTTAGAGCAAATATTAAAAGAGTTTGGAAATGTACGTTTAGTAGGTAAAGCATTTGGTGTTTTACGTATTGATGGTCTTGATGTTGACTGGTCGATTCCACGTGTAGATTCATCTGGTAGAAAACCAAAGGTTGAGTTCGATCCTCATATGCCATTAGAAAAAGCACTACTACGTAGAGATTTAACTATTAATGCCATGGCTATCGATATGATTACCAAAGAGTTGCAAGATCCGTTTAATGGCTTGCGAGACTTACAAGCAGGCATATTGCGTGTGCCAGATAAGCAATTGTTTATAGAAGATCCGTTGCGCTACTTTAGAGTTATGCAGTTTATTGGTCGATTTCAAATGACGCCTGATAAAGAATTGTATGAGTTAGGTAGAACTATGGATTTGAGTGATATTTCTCAAGACCGTATTGTTCAAGAGTTCGAAAAATTATGTATTAAAGGCATAAAGCCATCGCTTGGTATTCAATGGTTACGCGATACAGATAGGCTCAAAGATATATTGCCAGAGATACATGCAACAATTGGTATCGAACAAGATCCCGAATGGCATCCAGAAGGCGATGTATATGAGCATTCAAAACAGGCTATGGATGCAGCTGTATGTCTTGAGTATGAAACTGATGAAGACAAACTAATTATGGTGCTTGCAGGGTTGTGCCATGATGTTGGTAAAGCAGTTGCAACACAAATAATAGATGGCAAAATACGATCGCTTGGCCATGATGTGCAAGGTGTTCCGATTGCAGCAACCTTTTTAGATCGAGTGATTAATACACAAAAGATTAAAGATACTATTCTAAAACTTGTGCGCTATCATATGATGCCTGTGGCATTTATAAAAAATAATGCAAAGTCGCCAGCATATAAGCGTTTGGCAAAAAAACTTGCTCCAGAAACTAACATTCAAGAATTAACACGTTTAGCTTATTGTGATAAATCCGGTAGAAACCCAGACAGGCAAGCGCCGTTTGCAACATGTCCCGAAGAATTGATAGAAGTTTTTTTAGAACAAGCAAAAAAATATGGTGTTGACCAAACATTTGAACCACCAGTTTTGATGGGCAAAGATTTAATAGGCATTGTTGACCCAGGTCCAGCGCTAGGCAAGTTACTTGCAAAAGCATATAAGATTCAGATAGAAGAAGGCATTATTGATAAAGAAGAATTAAAAAAACGATTAAAATTGGATGGCAAGCATGAATAAGAAAAATTTATTATTATTGTTAACGCCAGTTTTTTTAATGGCTTCGGAAAGAGTTTCACCTATAACTCGTTTAGTTCGCTTTACTATAGTGTCTAAATATACAGATCCTTTTGATTGTGATCTTTCGAGATTTAATACTTTTGAAAAACAAGTACTTAAAAAGTACTCAGAAGAAGATCAAATGAGAAGTAAAGCAAAAAATAATTATGATTGTACTTTAAAAGAGCTTGAACTTTTATCAGAAGAAAGACTTGAGCGGCATATAAATTTAACAGCTCAAGAGTATTTTGAGCGTGCAGAACAAGAACTTAAAGTTAAGCTTAAAGTAGAGAAACAGCTTGTTGAGCCTGAGTTAAAATAAGTTTATCAAATTAAAAAAGCCCTGGAAATTTCCAGGGCTTTTTTATTGCTCAATAGTTGCTACTGTTGCTTTTAAAAGAGTTTGTTTGCTAAGCTTAAACGCATGATGTTTAATATTTTTTAGGGGGACTAAGAATGAAGAAAATCACCATGCTCTTGCTGTGTACAGTACTGGGCACAATGCAGGCAAAGAATTTTGAATTTACCACAAATCGCTTGCAGAGCTTTGTTTCTGGATCAGGCAATCAAAAAATACTAGAAATTACACACAGAAAAATAAAAAATTTACCTGATGATTTAAGCAAGCTTTTAAAGCCTATTGTCGATAAAAAGACTGAGCCTGTGCGTATTATTGATTTTTCTCATAATCATATTAAAGAGCTTAAGAAGCATACGTTTAACGATATTACTAAAGTCGAATTTATAAAACTTACGCATAATAAAATTAAACATATTTATCCGCATGCATTTGATAGTTTGCAATCGTTGCAATGGATCTATTTGTCGCATAATAACATCCGCGATTTAAGAGATGATACGTTTAAGCATTTAACTGGTGTGTGGGGTATTATGCTTGACCATAACGATATTCGAACGCTTAAAGAAGATGTATTAGATGATCTTAGATTGTTGCATCATATTAGTTTTGCGCATAATAAAATTAAGCGATTGCAGGGAAATATGTTTGCTGATATTCGTACAGAAAAAGATGATGCTAATCGAAAGGTGTCAAATTTAGAGGTTATAGATTTTTCTCATAATCCTATCGAAAAAGTAGAGGAAAATGCTTTTGCAGATTTACCTAATTTAAAGACGTTAATTATATCACAAGACTTGCCAGCAGATATTATCCAAACAATTAAGGCTCAAGCCTACAATGCAAACAAGACATGCGAAGTTGTTTTGGTATAAATATCGGTTAGACTAGGAGCTTAATTTAACGTTAATTAGGGAGAAAGCAGTATGAAACTCTTTTTAGGCAACTCACTTTGGAACTTATTAGCCCAAGCAGATGGTATGACCAAAATAGTATTAGGTACGCTATTGGTGGCATCTATTGTATGTTGGACCATTATTTTATATAAAACGGTACTTCTTACTATTAAACAAAGACAACTTAAAGATGTGCTTAAAAAAGCAAAAAAAGTATCTTCTCTCGAAGAGCTTTTAAACCTTGCTAATGCAAACACTAAAACATTCCCAGGGCATTTATTAGCTGAGCAATTGAATGCAACTAAAGAGCTTCTTGAGGACAAAAGTCTAATAACAGAGAGCGACAAAAACACTCTTGAAGATCAACGTTTATCTGTTATAGATGATATGGTGCATCAAGAAAACTCATATCTATCTATGTTGTCTGTTACCGCTGCAGTATCTCCTTTAATGGGATTGTTTGGAACTGTGTGGGGATTGATGCATTCTTTTATTAGTATTAGTGAAAAACAATCAGCCGATATTACAACTATTGCACCAGGTATTGCAGAAGCTCTTTTGACTACTATTGGTGGTTTAATGGTGGCGATTCCTGTATCAATTATGTATTACTTTTTACGTGAACAAGTTGGTGATATTGAGCATCAGTTAAATCAGTTATCTGATCGTTTAGCAGTTATTGTTAAAAAGGTATTTATAGACGGAAAGGAAACTCGTGAAGTCTCGACACTATCGAAGAAAGCGTCACAAGGAACAATCGTTTCCTGAGCTCAACCTTACATCTATGATTGATGTTGCGTTTACACTTTTAATTATCTTCATGGTAACCACACCTATGCTTAAAAAAGAAAACGCTTTGCAGGTTGAATTGCCTAAAGGAAATATGAAAGAAATTGACGAAAGCAAAGAACAAGAAATTACCGTTGCTATAGATAAATCAGGTAAATTTTCTTTTAACGATAAACTTGTAGAAGAAAAAGATATTCTTGATCAACTCAAAAAACAAGTAGGTAAAAAATCAGACAGAACTGTTTTTGTAAAAGCTGATACAGCCGTGCATTATGGTAAAGTTCTTGAGCTTGTAGATAAAATAAAGCATGTGTCGGGAGTGCGCTATGTTGCTTTGGCTACAGCAAAGATTACCTAAGAAACATTCTTTTCTTTTTAAGCTTTCTATTCTTTCGGTATTAACGCACGCAATACTTTGTTTTGGTTTGTTTTTTATGTACAAGGATTACCAACACGATTTGTTGCTAAAAGTACATGCAAAACATAATCCAGATAATGTTATTGTGCGGTTATTACCATTGTCTGCTAAAAAACTTAAAGCTTTAAAACGTATTACAAAAAGTGGTGGAGTAAGTGTTAGAAAACAGGCAAAAAAAATAGTACAAAAAAAACAAGTTACTCAGTTGGCACAGGTTAAGAAAGTTGTGCTAAAACCTAAACCTAAGCCTGTAATAGCAAAGAAAGTTGTTGAAGCAATAAAACCAAAGCCAGTAGTTAAACCAGTAGAGAAGATAATCAAGCAAGAGCAAAAAAAAATAATAGAAAAAAAAGAAGAACCAAAGCCTGTAGTTAAGCCCGTAGAGCAAGTCGCAAAACAAGAAGAGAAGACAGCTGAGTCCCTCGATACAAATGCTCATAAACTCGCATCCACTCGGGATGAACTTAATAAAAAACCCGTATTAGATCAGGGTAACTCGGATATAAAAGAACTTGATCCTGTTATAGAGCAAGTAGAAGAAAACGTACGTTATGTAACGCATAAAGAACTCAGAGGTATAGAGTTAGAAAGTGTGTTACAGGCAGCTGTACAAGAAGTATGGGAGCCACCTATTGGAGTACATCAAGATGTAACAAGTGAGGTGCAAGTAACTGTTGGTTGGGATGGAAAATTGATAGAAAGCAAAGTTATTACATTGTCGGATATTGTTATTTATGATGTTGCAGTACAAGAAGCTTTAGAAGAAATTAAGTTCCCGCGTCAGGTTTGGGGCAAAGCAATAAAAATCGCATTTAGACCATAGAAAGAATAGTATGAAGCAAAAACTTTTTTTTATGTTGTTAACTCTTACAACAATTAATGCAAAAATAAATATTCAAGTAGGTGCTAAAACTGCAAAAAAAACAAAACTAGCATTAGTATCTCTAGGAACAAGTAAGGCTCTTGAAGAAGCCTGTGCTATTGTTAAGAACGATTTAGAATTTACGCATCAGTTTGATGTAGGAATAATAAAGAAAGATGCAATACAGAGTAAGCACGATATAAAAGAATTGCATAAGCAAGGGTATACGGTTGCATTATTTGTGACAGAAAATCCAGAAGCTAAAGTGTCTGAACTGCGTGTGTATAATACGCGAAAAGCAAAAATGCTTAATGGATATAAAATTTCTTATGTAGCAGCGAGTCCTCGTAGCTGGGGGCATAATTTGGCAGATGCATGCTTGCCAGTATTGACCGGAGAAAATGGATTTTTTTCTAGTAAGCTTGCGTATTATAAAGAAGAGGCTGGTAATAAGCAGATTTGTATTGCTGATTATAATGGTAAAGCATCTCGACCTTTAGTACATATAAAAAGTGCAGCAGTAGCTCCTCGTTGGAATAATGATCCAGAAAATCCATTAGTATTATATTCTGAATACACGCCGGTTAATGTTCGATTAATGGCAACAAATTTACAGGGTAAAAAACAGGTAGCAGTTGATTTTGACGGACTTAATATGTTGCCCGCGTTCTCTGAAGATGGGAACGAAGTAGTTATGTGCTTATCTCAAAAAAGTAGTACTCAGATTTATTCTTATGGTCAAACTAAAAAGAGTAAAAAACCTGTGTATACACGTTTAACACATAATGATGGTAATAATATTTCTCCTACTATTATGGAAAATGGTGATGTTATATTCTGTTCGGATTATCAACAAGGGCGTCCTCATATTTATCGTCTTAAAAGAAAACGAGGATCTTTAAAACGTTTAAGTTTTGGGGGATCTTGTTTTAATCCAAATTATTCTATTCCTTCGCATAAAGTTGCTTACTCTCAAATGCATGGAGGAACTGCGCAAGTTATGATTTATGACTTTAAAACTAAGCAAGAGAAACAGGTAACGTTTGATCATGGTCATAAATTAGAATGTTCTTGGTCTCCATGTGGTAATTATTTGGCTTTTTCGTATGAATCAGGAAAACAGAAAAGAATTGCGGTCCAAAGCCTTTTAACAGGAAACAGGCGTTATCTAACTTCTACCTCTCAACGTTGCAGCTATCCTTCATGGTCTATCAACTACTCGTGCTTTTCGCACAAAGCATAGCTAAATGGTCGACAGGGGTTGCCCCTTTTTATATACTAACAAGATCGTGGGGAAAATAGAACGGGACATTCTGGTACTAAAGCCGAAAATTGCCTAGGGAGTTTATGAAAAAAAAGAAAAACACATTTGGATCGGGTGGTCCTCGCAACATTCTTATTGTTGTTGTAGTGATGTTATTGAGTCTTGTTATTTTAACAAAACTTGTTGATGATACTCGAACTAAAGAAGAATTAAAATACTCGCAATTCATGAATATGGTTGAGGGCAAGAAGGTAAAGAGTGTTAATATAGATGGTTCTTTAATAACTGGTATAATACATTCAAAAAGTGAAATGCTTAGTAAAGTTTCTAAAGTTGATAAAAAGTTAGAAGTTGCTCATTCAGGAAGAAAGCCTTTTGAACAAGATCTTAAAGAAATTGATAGCCAAATTAAACAAGCAAATAAATTATTAGCAAGTGACTCTGAAGATACTCTTGATCATAAGAATAATTTAGCAAAGCTAGAATTAAAGAAAAAAGATATAGAAAAAGATCTTAAAGAGTGGTTT
>JBLICC010000001.1:0-96148 GCA_047631715.1 Alteromonas naphthalenivorans | reverse complement strand
TTAGGATGCCTCATATCTGGATTTAAAAAATTCACTTATCCCAACATCATTAAACCATTACTAACGCTACCTTTTCTTCTTTATTTATTTGGCATGATAGAATCAATTATTGTTATGTGTACTAAGCTAACTGTCTTTATAGGCTCACAACATACTCAAAAAACAGTTTCTATTCATCATTTTATACACAACACTTTTACCCATTTCCCTTTAATGCATTTACACTGGGAAGAACCTCTTAATTTTATGATAGGAGCATCTCCTTTTATCATAGTTTTTTGTATTTTATGTATCATATATAAAGAAAATTTTTGCTTAACTACTATTACAAGCCATATAAAAAAAGATTTTTTAACATGCTGCTATACAAGTGCATCGTTCTTTACATTCCTTTGTTTATATTTTTATGCATTTGAACATACTTCAAATAAAGCAATACTCATGGCTCTTAATCAACTTTCTATTCCACTCACATTATTGTTTTCTTTTATAGTTTTAAAAGAAAAAATATTACTTCCTCAAAAAGTTGCAACTGTACTTATTATAGCTGGTGGCATGATAGCTGCATTTTAAACAAAAAAAAAGCACCGTTTTACAACAGTGCTTTTAAATTTTTATCCTTCGATACAATTTCTTTCGAAATTACTCAGGATGACTCAAGATCAACTTATTCAGCTGATTTTGCTTCCGCTTTTTTAGGAGCAGCTTTCTTAGGTGCAGTTTTTTTTACTACAGCCTTAACTTCAACATTTACCGGATCAACATTTTTAGTTTCAACCTTTATTGGTACAGGTCCTACTCCTAAATAATCAATACGAATAACAGTTAATTTTTGTCTGTGACCTTTTTTGACACGAGACTTTTTACGACGTTTAAATCTAAAGATGATTAATTTAGGTCCTTTTGTTTGTTTAACAATAGAGGCCTTAATTGCACCTGTGAGCGTCGGCTGACCGATTTCGAATTCATCGTCAGCGAGCTTGCGAAAGTGAACATCGCTAAATTCAACGGGAGTACCAGCTTCTCCAGGAAGCTTTTCTACCGCAATTGTTTTTCCCTCGATAGCTTGATATTGCTTGCCACCGGTTGAGAAAATAGCGTATCGCTCAAACTCAGTTACTTGTGCTGCCATGCTTATATCCTTGCATTGAAGCTTATTTAAATAGTTATCCAAGAATTAAAAGGGTACCAGACAATAGCCTTTTTGTCTTGCTTTTATTGAACTTTTCTTAGATATGAGATAGCCTAAAGCATCTTTAATAACTGTTTTTTAGATAACGTGGAGGTCTTTTATGAAAAACTATTTTAAATCAAATAAGCTTATTTTGGCTTTTTGCATAACATTCTCTTCTCTTAACGCAGCTCATAATCAACCAAGCAAAGATATCGTTACTTTTCTTAAAAAAACTGACCTAGCCCTTACTAGCTGGAGAAAACTCAAAAATACATGGCTTTGGTCAAGAAAATCTTCACAAACAAGAATCACTCATAATTGTGCTCAATTAGCTAAAACTCAAAAAAATCTAATCTCATACTTAGGATTACTCAATACAAAAAATATCTCTATAAACCAACAAGATAGAGATACCCTTCTTTTTGAATGCACCCAAGATCTTAATAATTACGCTCCTCCCTGCCATATTCGACGGCATTGGACAAATTATGTACTTTCTAGCGCAGCCCTTATTGGAGGTGCTTATGTAATTTCACAACATGGCTACGATCAAAACGGAAATCATTTAATCAAAAATCTATACACCGAGCATATTAAAGAACCCGTTGTTAACATGTACAATATTTTAACTAATAATCATAATCCCCAAACTCTACTTGTACAAAATACACAAGAAGCACTTAATCGTTTTGATCAGGACCTAGATACTTTTATTACAGAAGCTCAAGATAACGATACTATTACGGTTATTGTAAACAGACATATCCCCCAAAACGTTCCTCTTAATGAAGTTGACCAACAAGATAAACTCGCATTTTTAGATGACATTCTTACATTCTCTGCAAAACAATCTATCTCTGATATACAATCTTGGCATCCATTTAGTACTGCAAGAACAGTCAAAATGCTTGGAAACAGTGGTATTCTGTTTGCGCAACAGTTACGACTCGAAAAAATGCTTGCTACAAATACTATTAATCAGATGTCTGACAAGATGAATCTTACGGTTGAATTTATGGCGGCTGTTCCAGCGATGGTTGGATCATATGCACTCTTTAAAGGCATACGTTCTTATAGCGCTAGTCACATAAAAAACTATGTTAATACACCGATAAAAAAACTGCTTATTAAACTACAATTACAATTGAATAAAGATCGATATAAACAAACACCTTCGTTTTATACACAAGGCATGAGCATTTACTGGATTTCGCAACTTCAAGATTATACACACCGTATCCCAACACAAGACCGCGAAATTTATACCAGTTACTTGGCGCAAATAAGCGATAACGCATTATTGCCCGAACAAAAAATAACGGTTATCGACAGTATGTTTAAAGAATTTGAATTTTTAAAAAGCGCTTAAAAATACATACATAAATTACTTAGAAATACTATTTACTTACCCAATGGAAAAGAAAATAGTTCTTATGCACCCTTCGATACAACCACCTAACGGTGGCCACTCAGGATGACTCGTTTGTAATGTGTATGTATTAAAATTTAAAGAGAAGAAGCTTTCTGTAAGATCTTTGCAATCAACTTGTACCCCATATGTTGTGCAAATTCTAGAGCACTCATATGTTCATGATGGCTTTTACCGTTAGCATCATTAAGAACAAAATCTGCTTTAAGATGCTTTTTTGCACCACGACTCAAAAGCTCTTTAACCGCTGATTGATCAGAATGTACAACAGCAAGAATCAAAGGTGTCTGACCACCCTCTAAAGCAGTATTAATGTCTGCACCGTTTTTAACAGCATTAAGTGTTCCATTTAAATCTTTTGCTTTAAGTGCAGAAAGCAGTTCTTGCTCTAAAAGCAACTCAGATAATTTATCTTGCAAACCTTGATCAGTAAAAGTAAGTGACGTTCTATAACGTTCAAGTGCAGCTTCTAAACGTGGGCTTTTTTCTTGAGCATGAGCAAGTACACTTTTGCCCTCTTGAGGTTTTTGTGCAATTAACTGTAAAAATGTTTTTTTATCTGGTGCTTCTTTTAGTAATTTTTGTACTAACGCTATTTCATAATGTGCATCTGCTTGTAATAAGCTAGCCATACACAACGCTATAACTACTAAACATTTCTTCATAACACCCCCTTAGTGCCTAAATGCGTTGGCAATAACTTTTTCTTCAAAATCATGAGTTTGTTTTTTATCATTAGTGTATGAATAAATTTTTTCTCTATTTGCAGCAATAATTTCTGCTACAGCCTCAAGAGCGTTAACTGATACATTATTTGTTTTGGTTAAATCAGCACCATGGTTTATTAACCATGAGACCACTTCTCTTTGACCACGAACTACTGCATGCATTAATGGAGATTCTCCATTTTTATCGTGCATATTAATAAATAAATTTTTATGTTCTTTTGGAACTTTATTAAGCATATTTCGCATAAATCCCATGTCACCTTTCTGTGCAGCCACAATAAATGGTATATTCTGCGGCTCACTCACACGTGCTCTTTCTATATGATGGATCACTGAATTATAAAAATAACTTGCTTGTAATCCAACGGTACTCATCAAGCCTAGAACCAATAATGCTATAATTACTTTCTTCATATCTCTCTCCATTTTTAGAAACTATTTTTAATATACTTCACCAGCAACAGCATTTTTTATAGTATTAACCGCTTGTTGTGCTGCTTGTTTTTTTATCGCAGCTTCGATAATTGGTACTAAATGTGGTTTATATTTTTTAACAATTGATAAAGCAGATTGTTTTCCATTTTTTACTGTTGAAACATGACTCACATCTGCTCCATGAGCAAGTAATATTTTTACTATATCTATATGCCCGTAAAAAGATGCCTTTATTAAAGAAGTCCATCCATTTGCATCTTGTGCATTAATATCTACATAGCATGTTTTTTTATTCTTACATTTTTTACTATATGTTAATAATGCTTGCACAACATCTGTATGACCATATTCAACAGCAATCATCAAAGCCGTTCTTTTTCCATTTTTTACTGTTGAAACATGATTCACATTTGCACCATGTTCAAGAAGAACATTTACTATATCTGTATGCCCTTTAGCACTTGCATACATCAAAGAAGTCCATCCACTTGCATTTTGTGCATTAATATCTGCTCCTGCTTTAATTAATAAAATTACAGGATCAACCAATCCAACTTCTACACTTATTTGTAATATTGTTCGTCTATATTGATCACAAGGAACATTAATACCTGCTCCCTTTACTTGTAAATACCGTATTGTTTCAAAATTATTTCCCGAAGCAGCTTGTCCTATTAACCATGGACCATTAATCCCAGAAACGTCCAATTTTAATTTTTGTTTTTTTACTGCCCACACAAGAGAAGCTTTAGGTTGAGCACTAGCAATAGCAGCGAATAGAAGGCCATTTTTAAATATACCGCCATTAATATTTAAATTAGAAAAATGTATATTATAATCTGATTTAAGATTATATTCCTTCATAAGATTTTCTACATTTGCTATGTTCCCACTCAAAAGAGCAGATGCTAGCAAATTACTTCCTGCTACATTTTTTGTTTTTGAATTTGCGTTATTAACCACAGACAAGTCTCCATCAAATACACTTTTAAATAACATCTTAGCTTGATTATTAACTTTTTTAGTTTTAGGATCTTTAAAAATTCCTGGTCCAAAAAAATTATTAAATCTATCCTCTTCAGTAAATACAGATTTCTTTGATGTTTTTTTTGTTATTGGCAGCTTTGCTACTGACTCCTCTATTTCTTGCTCAGTTAAACTAGCTTTATTTTTTAAAGTAATATCTGCTTTATTACGCAACAACCATGCCTTTGCATCTTTTGCTTTAGGATAAGCATAAGCAACTTCCATTAATGCAGTATTGCCAAACTGAGTATCAGCCTTATTAATAAATCGCTTAAGTAATTTGTACTTCTTAAACCACTCTAAAACTTTAACTTTATTATTCCGTGCAGCTTCCATAAATGGTGTTCCGCCATCCTTAGTAGTTTGCGTAATACAATCTTTAGGATTTTGCTTATAGAGATAGTCCATAATAGGAATTTGACCATATGCCGCAGCTACAATAAAAGGAGTCCATTTATTATCATTAAGAACGATATTCACATTGCCAGAATTTATACGACTTTTAATAGAAGAAAGATTGCCTGATACAATATCATTAACAATACTCGCTTGTATTGCTTGTACTTCTGTTTGTCTACTCAATACATTGCTTATACTTACTAACCCTAGAATCAATACTACGATTGTTAACTTCTTCATTCTAACCTCCCTTAAATTACTTACTGTTTCGCACCATTCTTAATAAGCCATTTTTCTGCAGCTTTTGAACCTGCTTCGATCGCTTCTTTAATTGGTGTGTTTTCAAATTTATCTGGTTTATTAAGATAGTGTTCAAATTTGTGACCCGCTTCTTTAAACCACTTTAAAGCACCTATTGCATTATACCACGCAGCTTCTGCAAACGGAGTTCCTCCACCATACGTAATATCATGAATAACATTTGGATTAATCTTATAAAGAACTGTCATAATTTTTGGTTGATCATACATAGCAGCTACAATAAATGGAGAATAGTTAATTGTTTTACCATCTTTATTTTCTGCCATAATAATCAATTGTATTTGGTCTTTATGCTTAGTGTAATAATCCTTAACAGCACTCTCATCACCATCTTTAATATACTTAACCATACTCTTGTCAAAAT
The DNA here is from genome assembly GCA_047631715.1 of Alteromonas naphthalenivorans. GTDB lineage: Bacteria > Babelota > Babeliae > Babelales > CAIQNR01 > CBFHTA01. Next base: position 90,272 of record JBLICC010000001.1, on the reverse strand, counting down.
CTTCCGAAGAATTACTTTGTTTTGATTGTGTTATACTCAAAAAATCTCTCCAATCAGCTTGCAATCCAACTGCACTTACTAATCCTAGAATCAATACTACTAATGTTAACTTCTTCATAACTCTCTCCATTTTTTAGAAATTCCATTTATTACTATAGATTTGAGCTTAGCAAAATTGGATACTTAAAATCAACAATAAGTTAACCCTGAGCTTATTATGAGAATATTTAAGTTTAAAAAATTATAATTTTTTAAGGTGTCTCTCGATACAATTTTATCCTGAGTGATTCTGTTAGGAATTGTATCGAATGGGTCGAAGTATGTAATTCGTTCTCTATTATCCTTCGATACAATTTTTTCACATTTGCTCAAAAACCACTCAGGATGACTCAATGTATAGTTATAAAGTTATAAAGTTCATCTCGCCCTTCGATACTATTCTTAACAGAATCACTCAGGATAAAATTGTATCGAGAGACACCTTATATAATATTTAGTCTTTAAATTGCCATAAAAGATCAAAGGCTTTTTTAGGCGACAAGTTATCGAAATCTAATGACTTGAGTCCATCGAGTTGTTTTTTGAGATTAGTAATCTCGGAACGAAGTTTAAGCAATTCTGAATTATCCTTCGACCCTTCGATACAACGCTCACTCTGTTCGCGCCACTCAGGGTGACTCGGTATACTTGAAGCAACTCGTTCTGGTGTATTTTGCATGGAGAGCTCTTGGACTACTTGGCGAGCACGGGTTATAACCACTTCTGGTAAGTGGGCAAGATGCGCAACATCTAAACCAAAGCTGCCATCTGCCACTCCACGTTCTATTTTATGAAGAAACACAATGCCTTCGTTAGTTTTCTTACTTGCTGCATAATAACTTGTAATACCAGTAAACTGCTCTTGTAGCGTAGTGAGTTCATGATAATGTGTAGCAAATAAACAACGGGCTTTTACATGCGTATATAAATATTCTATAACCGCTTGCGCAATAGCAAGGCCATCAAACGTGCTGGTTCCTCGGCCCACTTCGTCTAAGATAACTAAACTGTTTTGCGTAGCATACTGGCAAATATGTGCGGTTTCTTCCATCTCTACCAAGAAGGTACTTTTTCCTTCTGCCACGTTGTCCGATGCACCAATACGAGTAAAGATGCGGTCGAGCAATGGTAACTGTGCAGATTGAACAGGTATAAACGATCCACATTGCGCCATAATGCTTAACTGTGCAACTTGACGCAGGTAGGTAGATTTACCACCCATGTTGGGTCCCGTAATAACCCATAACGATTGCTCGTCTGTTAAGTTTGTATTATTAGGAATAAAACTAGAACCTAATTTTTGTTCTATAACGGGATGTTTGCCTTCGGTAATAATAATATCTCGAGAGTCAGAAAGTTGTGGTCGTGTATACCCACGTTCATACGCACAAATACCCAATGCTAATAGAGCGTCTAGCTGACCAAGTGCATGGGCCATTTTGCGTAACTGACCAACATGTGGACGTACTTTTTGTTTTACTTGATCAAACAGTTCATGTTCAAGTTGATCGCATTGACCACGCGCAGTCATAATCTCGTGCTGCAATTCTTGCAGTTGAGGATAAGTATAGCGCTCTTTACCAACCAATGTCTGTCTACGCACATACCTGTCAGGAACCAAATGTAAATTAGCTTTTGTAACTTCTATGTAATAACCCTGCACACTATTATATCTAATTTTTAACGAGTTAATTCCTGTTGCTGCTTGTTCTTGTTTTTCGAGTGCTAGGATAGACTGCTGGCTATTATTAACCAAGTCTCGATATCTATCAAGTTGCCCATTAAAGCCGGTTTTAATAATCCAATCTTTGATACTGTCTGTGTTAAGTGCAGAACATAAAAACGTATATAATTCTGTAAAATCGCCAATGTTATTACTAAGTGTATGTAACAATGCTACGGTATTTTTTACTGTCTTTTTAATTTCTGGTGCAACTTCTAGCGTTCGTTGTAAATGCACATAATCATGCAACGTGCCACGGCCTAATGCTATACGCCCAATAATACGTTCCGCATCACCTATAGATCGTAATGCAGTTTGTGTTTGCCGTAACAATGCATTATCAGATTTTAGTAATTGTACTGCGTCTAATCTATGATCAATCATTTTTTTATTAAGCAACGGCCGCACTAACCATTTTTTAAGTGTACGAGAACCCATTGCTGTTGTTGCAGTATCCAATAACGCAAACAGTGTATTAGATCGGCCACCATCTTGATTATTTTTTACTAACTCTAAATTGCGTTGTGTTGCAGGATCGAGCACCATAAAATCATCAGGGCTATACAAATGTAATTGTGTAAACTCAGATAATGCAGCTTCATTATTTTTTTTAAGATACGCGTGGAATGTACTGAGTGCTTTTTCTAATGCTTTATTAGTAGTGATACTTTCGCAAATAGTTGGCTGCAATTGCTTTTGCGCCCACTGATTCATATCATCGCTCGGGGTGATAGAACTTACAAAATATCCTTGTTTTTTAAACAGCTTTGCAAACGTGTTTCCTATATCGTCGTCGGTCAATAAAACTTCATCAGGAAAAAATCGTGCAAGCTCTGCTTCTAAAATTTTTGAAGACCCTGCCTCAAACGTTGTTGCATATAACTGCGCTGTTAATAACTCACCAAACAATAAAGCCCATTTATTGTTAACCGATACAAATGACATAACATACGATGCAGACTTGTCATCCAACAGCTTTTCATCTGTTAATGTTCCCGGTGTTAATACTTTAGTAACACCCCGTTTAACAATAGTTCCTGGTCTTGGCGGTTCAAGCTGTTCACAAATAACTACACAAAAGCCACCTTTAACAAGTTTGGTTAAATGATGATCTAGCGCATGAACGGGCACCCCGCACAATGGAATGTCTTCACCCTTGTCTTTGCCACGCTTAGTAAGGGCAATACCCAAAAAAGCAGATGCATTTTTTGCATCATCAAAAAAAAGTTCAAAAAAATCCCCTACTTGAAAAAATACAAGGAAATCAGGGTAGTCAGATTTAATGGTATGATACTGCTGCATCAACGGAGTTGGTTTCTTCATACGTATAAAATACCAAAAAAAAAAGATGCACACAAATTGCACATCTTTAAAAATAATTTTTAACTAATAACGTTCTACTTTTTATCCCCAGGGTACACCAAACGATTACTGTCATCGCCATTATCATATAGCTGTGGCGCGTCTCTCTCTGTATCAATTCTTACAAATCCTTCTTGAGATTCAAGAATTGGCGTTGGTGGACGACTCGTTTCTACTGATTGTTTTGATAAATCATCACCTTGAGCATAACGACTAGCGGCACTATACGCAGCAATTCCTATTTTCCAAAAAGAGCTACCCAGTTCTACACTTGTATCAACTAAAGGACGTAATCCATAAACTGAATGTTTAACACGCATCCAATGAGTAATTTCTATTAATGGCTTTTTTCTATTTGATTCTAATATTTTTTCATCTGCTGCATAAGAAGAACAAGAAAAAAGCGTTAAGAACAAAAGTGTAATTAATAACTTCATATAATGTCCCAAAAAGTAATATTAAATAAAATATCAATTAAAAAATCTACAGTGCACAAAACAAACGATAATACTATATATAATTTTTATAATCTCCAATTTAAACCACCACTCCACATTCCCCTCATAAATGCTATACTAAGTACGTGTTATAAGTAATAATGAAAGTTATGAGTAAATACACACTATATATATCAATACAAATAGAATTATTGTTAAGGGCCCTATGAAGTTAAATGTATTCGTTGCACAAACCGGTTTATGCTCACGTCGTAAGGCTATGGAGCTTATTAAGATGGGTGATATCACTGTAAATCACTGGGATGTACGGGTTCCTTCATATGAAATCAAGCCTAAAGACACCATTCGTTTTAAAAAGAAAATTATAAAAATTGTACCTGACAAACCTGTTTATATAGCTATGAATAAGCCTATCGGTGCAGTTACTACCCTTAAAGATCCTCATAATAGACCGACTATTATTGATCTTTTAGGCAAAGAGTTTAAAACTCGAGTTTTTCCTATTGGTCGTTTGGATACTCATACCACTGGTATTATTCTTTTAACTAATGATGGAGAACTATCAAATAAGCTTGCACATCCAAAGTATAAGGTTAAAAAGGTTTACCAAATAACACTTGATCAACCTCTTAAAAATACTGATTTAATCAAAATTAAGCGTGGACTTCATCTAAAAGATGGCCCTATTAAGCTTGATGAAGTTGAACAAGGTTATAATAAAGCAAAAGTAAAAGTTACTTTGCATAGTGGTAGAACCAGAATTGTTCGTCGTATCTTTGAATCTTTAGGCTACACTCCTAAAAAACTTGAGCGTATTAACTTTGCTGGTATTACCAAAAAAGGTTTAGCTCAAGGTGAATGGCGCGATCTACGTAGAGTAGAAGTTGTTAAGATGATGAGAGAAAATGCAAAAACCATTGATCCTATAAAAGAAGCAACTCCTCCCAAGAGATCTTTTAAAGCAAAAATCAAAAAAACATCGGTGCTTAAAAAACAGAAATAATTATAACTAAAAAAATAAGAGCCTTGTAGTTATGTTTTATTAGTTTATTCTACTATTAGAATTATCATTACATTATCATATCTGTGTAGGTTATTATGAACAAATTTTTTATTTTGTTAATACTTTTTTTTTCTGTAAATCAAATTTTTAGTTGTGCACCTTTTAAAAAAGTACTTTTTAACATATCTAAACAGATTCCCCAAAACCAACTCTTACAACATGTTTTAGTACTTCATAATGACCATACAGGTTCAGTTTTAGATGCTGCTCGATTATCTGTAGAAAAACAACAAGACGCCATAATCAATGGACTTATTCATTTAGAAAACAGCGAAGCTTCTGAAAAACAAGTTAAAAAACAAGAAAAAGCTATGAACAAATTTTTTGAAAAAGTAAAAAAAGTAAGCAATAAAAATTCAGTTTTTTTCGATACTGCCCATAAAAATATGAATTTTCATGGAAGACGAAATTACGCAATATGTTCAAGATAATAACAACAGAAAAAGTAATTATTTCTGAATCACATCCCATGGAATAACAGGTTGCACGAGAGAGTAATCTGTAAACAATGGCTTTTCTAATGTAATACCAAAGTATTTTACAAGTATTATACGTTCAAGTAATTGCACTGTTGCAGCAAAATCTTGCTTATTACCTTTACGCGTCATAATCCAAACTTGCGGATCCTTTGCAATCATCTCTAACGTTGCAATTGCACGAACCCAAAGCTGCAATGCATGATATTGCTTTGAATTATACTGTATTTTTTTTGGAGTATTACTATTCATTGTACGTGCAGCTTCTTGCCACATACCTGTTTGCTCTAACTGTTCGTATACTTGCAAACTAGTAAGCGCAACATTCTCCAAGCCTTCTAATCGTGATTCTTTTTCATATTTCTGTAACTGGTTACGAAGCAAACCATTTACTTCATAGCTACATCCAAAAGCATAAATGCCCCAATATGTTTCTGAATTCTTCCACTCTAAGCAATGAGGGATATCATTAAATAATCCCCATTCTAAATCTCCACAAAACGCATAGTTCTGAAACTTTTGTAATGTTTTTGGCAATATACGAGGAGTATCTTCAGCCGGCATTAAACGTTTTTGCAATACAGAAACTTGTTTCCCATCAGTTGTAATTACTAAAGGCGATACATGATGTTCTGGTTTTTCTAACGTAAGCATACCCATCTCTTCTTGCTCAGCATGCAATAAATTACCTAATGCTGCATACCAATGTGCACGAATGTTAATGAGCATAGAGCTGAGTACAACACTGTCTCTACAGGCATTGTCGCACGTATGCATTGTTTTCATAACTAATGGATTTTTTATATCACTCCATAAATCATGAATATGTTTATTATCTATATCATGACTAAAAAGTTGTTCCATAAATTGCGAAAATGCTACCAAAGGCTCAAAAGAGAATCGTACAAATACTTCATAATTTTTATCATGAGCATATTTTTTAAGTGCATTGTATTCTTCTTCAACTTTTTTAGTGGTAATTGTTTGTAATAATTCTTGATGATTACTCAAAACATTTTTCACTTCTTTATTAAGTGCTTGTGTAACGCTGCTTTCAGAAAGAGATACAACATCTCCACTGCTTTGTTCTTTAAATAAATTATAGAGCGCTGTTCGAACAATTGTTTCTAGATACAATGCTTGAGTAACATTTGATTGAAACTGAGATAAAAGATGATAAAGCTCTGGGCCACGATTTATAAATGATTTATAAAGACTTTCTTGTACACGAAACTCATTAGGAAACAATGTTCGTAACTGCTGCATCAAAAAATTAATACGCACATTTTCTCGAGAAGAACGAGGATACATACTCAAAAAATCTACAAAAACTAATTTTTCTATTCCTGCAGTTTTAAATTGCTGTGCAATATCTTCTACAAATGCATCATATTGCATTGGCAGTAATAATCCCTTAGTAAACAACATTTGTTCTGGTTGCACTGTTTTTAACCCTCGAGAATGAACACCCTCAAGAGGAACTAAGATTTTTATTTTTGAATTGTCATACTCATTAAACAAAAATAAATGCTCGCCCTGTTCAAATGGAATCCATCGATCTTCGGGATCAAACAATTGCGCGTTTTTAACGTACACATCATAATTACTTTGAGTAAGATTTTTGCATTGTAAACGCTTTTCAAAATTATTTATATATTTTTTACATGCATCTTTTAAGTGTATGGCAAGAGTATGCCGTTCTGTTTGAGTTACTTCTTTAACAGAACCAACATCAACAAACACATACCCATCTGGTTTACTTACCCAGTGGCTTAGTTGCGCAGGAAGATCCATAATAAAAACATCGTCTTCTAATGAATACAATGTTCCTCGTTGCGAAGATGAATTATCAACACGTTCATAATTTTTAATGTTATCACCATGTTGCGCATAGTTAATAACATTACCCAAAAGAGTACTTTTGCCTACTCCATCAACAAAACTACAAAATACATAAGCTGTCTTTTTATTATCACGCGCTTGCAATGTTGATGTAAACTGTTTAACAAAATACTGTGCAGATTCAGTAACTGCTTGTTCTTGAAAAGGTAAAACTTCTATTGGATAGGTAATGTCAGGACCTACATACATTTTCTTTACAGGAATTTTCGTCTTAGTTAGATGCTTTGCATAATCAACAGAGAATAAAATGTCTTGTGTTGCCAGCACTTCTTGCCCACAACTTTTTAATTCTTTGTTATAGGCTTGTTCCCAAAAAAAAGTAAGTTGCTGCAACGTTTGTGTAATAGTACGATTCTTTAAACTTTTTTCTATGCTATTACGGCCCGCAAGAATGTCTCCAAAGTTGCTTCCAAATGCATGTTTTTGAAACAAATATGCCTGGTCATCGAAAAGCTCTACACGCTCAGGTTGTATATGTTCTATTAATAACGGTTCATCTAAAAACCATTTCTTTTGAAGCCAGTTACAATCTTTTAATAAGAACCCAGTTAAAAAACCAAAAATATTATGAGCCGGAACAATACGTCCCTTTTTTGTCTTTAACGAAATTTCATCATCAATAATATGTGCGTTATTATTAGAATAATAGCTAGGAACACCCTCTTGTTGATAGCCCATAATTATAATACGGTCTTGAATATCAAACCCACGTGTATCTAAAAAAGATTCAAACTTCTCTAATCCTGCACGTGTTTGCTTGAGTAAAAAAGGATGATACTCGTGAGTGTAGCGCCCTTCTGGAGAAAAATCATAATGTGTTACAAAACTTTTTATAAACTCTGTTTGATGATCTTGTGCGGTAAGAAGAAAGGGGAATAGTAAAACAAATACGAGCAAGTTTTTCTTAATCATAACTCATCCAACATACGCTTTTCTTCTATAAGCAACTGGCGCACTTCTTGATACTGTTTAATATGCGCACTATAACGTACCTCATAAGAACTGTTCGTCAAACAATGTAATACACAATACAAAACACCTAAATCTCTACCAGCCCTTTGTAAGTAGTTACTATAATCAGCATGATCAATATTTAGAAAAGCATTATTAGTGGCCTCTATATACGTAGCAGCAATACGATCAAAATAAAAAGCATAAAAGTGAGAAGCATTTTTGTTGTGTGTTCTTTTCCAATAATCATAAATAGAAATATACGATTTACTTGATGAAGGTCCCTGAAAAAACTGAATATCACCCGTTTTTGGATTTACAAAAAGATGCTGCAAAAAGGTATCGTATGACTTGCAATGAGCAATCAAAACATCTCGCTGCTTACACTCAGAATAATCAGAATAGTTTGAACAAATTAAATACCAAGGTTTATCTTTAATAAGAGTAGTTAAAAAATCCCAAGAAGCATCGAACTCTTTCACATTCATAGAAAAAAAAAGTGGCAAAACCCACGATGGTTCAATAAAATGTGTTTTACTTGTTGCAACTAAATAATCGAATAAGGGCATTTGTTGTTTTTGTCCAGAAGCTTCTAAACAAGAAACAGCCCATAAAACAATACAAAATACCCATCGATTAATCATGTGTCTTACGCTACGGAGTCAGAAATATCGTACAAAGCTGCATATTCATTTACACAGAAACTATCTTGCTCAGAACGTAAACGTTTTCTAAATGATTTAATATACGCAGGAATTTCTGCATGTTTAGTATGGTCATCAAGCATTGTTTGTAATGTTGTACTAAATTGTTCAACATGACGATACACATATTTTGAAGATGCCTGCATTTGAATACTGCATCCAGTATTAAGAACTTTAAGTTCTTGCGCCTGATATTCCATAAAAGCAACAACGCGTGCTAATTGTTTAACCAACATATCACCAGCCCACATCATAGAATCTCGTTGGTATTCACGCTCTTCTGCATCACATGCAAGAGGTAACAATTCAGCTGAACGTTCAAGATCATTAAAATAAGCAATCGCTTGCGTTTGCTTTGTTACAAACCAATGAAAGTCTACGTCATAATATACATATTCACCTATCTCATTAACCTTATTACCCCAATGTATAAATAAGTTTTTTATAGGACCAACCTGAACAGCAGCCATAAACACCATTAATACACTATTATCTACAGCCATTTGCCCCATTTTTTTACTATAACTCAATACCCCTGAACACCATTGCCTCAATTTAGAAGTAGGTTTAATATCAGGTTTTATTGTATTAGATTTTGATGCATGTGCAGCTATAATTGCAGCATATTTTTGCATATTTTCACTATTTCTATAGAGCGCATCAATTTTTTGATTCGAATTTTGTGTAAGTGCTTGATCAGCAGGAACGAGTTCAGAATCCGAAAGAGCATACCACCCAAGTGCAGCTATCACTGCTGTTGAAGCACATAATATACCAATACGCTCATATTTATTTCGTGTAATTTTTTCAGAAATTTTTATTTTATGAGAATCAACTAATTCTCTATTGATACTTTCAATTTTTTTTGGCACTTGTTGCACTTCATCTGCTTGCATAAAACTACAAAAGGCAAACAAAACAAATAATAACAACTTTTTTATTTCTTTATTCTTAATCATAATAATAACTATCCCTAAATTAAAATGCACCCACATTACCATAGCCACCATAACCACCTGCATATGCATTACCAGTAGATTCTTTTTGTACGGTTAATTGGCCCACCGCATTTCTTCCAGAAGCTGCAGTATCGGCATCAATCAATGTTGCAACATGCTCAAATGCATCACAAATACTATTCATAGTTCGCTTAACACGATCTTTATCGAGATCAGATAATTGATTAACGTTCTTTGAATACACAATTATTTCTTGTAAATATGTTTTTATTTCTTCTAAATAAAAAGCAACTTCTTCATCCCGCTTAATAGAAACGCGTATAAATGCTTTTCCAATACCATTGATAGCTCCCTTAATAGGATCTATAATTTTATAAACAATATTTGTATCTTTATATTCTACATTTTTTTTATCTTGGTAATAATTTAGATGCTTATCAAGTCGTTTAACCATAAACGAAAATTGTTTATCTATATGTTGTGCATACTCTGCCCATTGCTCATCAAGAACAACTTCGGCATTATCATCTTGATCAATAAGACGCAGACGTTTTTCTTTGCTTAAATCAACCACTGTTGCTTGCTTTGTTAAAGGAGAAAGTAACTTCATAACTCGATTACGCCACGTAACAAGCTCGTTCCAAGAAAGAGACTCTCCGCCACACACTAATAACTCGCAACGCTTACGTGCAAATACCCATGGTGATTTAACAATATTTATAGTTCTATTAAAAAATTGAGAGTTTTTTTGCTCAAGCTCACTCACTGCAACATAACAACCAAGCACACATGCTGTATTAGGATAATTATTCTCATGCACCATCTTTAATACTGCAACAATAGCTCCTGCTCGTGCAAATTCAGAAAAGAATCCACCCAAACTCTCGGTTGATGCTGATTGACTGATTGGCCCTATATTAGCACCATGCAGAGAAAGAGAAACTATTAAACACAACAAAAGTGTAAATAAATTGCCCGAATATTTCATGTAAAAATCTCCTGAATACTCTATTGAAAACAAATTCTTAGATAACAGAAGTGTAACAAAATACTCAAAAAACTCAATTTAACCCTATCTAGGAGCCCTTTTAAGCTTCTAAAATAATAGTTGTTGGCCCATCATTAATAAGCTCAACTGCCATATCAGCACCAAATTTACCTGTTGCCACCTTGTCTGAATGCAATTCAGTCACTTTAGCCACAAATGTATTAAATAGCTCTTCTGCCTTTGTTGGCTCCATAGCATCTACAAATGAAGGTCTATTACCCTTACTCAGATTAGCGTAAAGCGTAAATTGAGATACCAACAGAATTTGGCCTCCAAAATCATGAATATTAAGATTTAAGGGTTTATGTTCATCAGGAAAAATACGTAGTTTTAATAGTCGTGTTGCTAGCTTTTCGACAATTTCTAAGGTGTCATCATGAGTAAGGCCGACCAACACCATCATGCCCTTGCCAATTTCTCCAACTATTTGATTATCAATTTTTACGCTTGATTGTGTAACTCTCTGTATAACTAATTTCATTTTTCTCACATGGTATTATATTAATATAGTGCCTATAGAATAATACATGTACCGTAAAAGAAAAATATTAGTGTACTATTACCAAGAAAATTCAGGAAGCTGCCTGTAAACCCTACTTTTATATACTAAGATTTCAGCGGCTACAACAAGAAAAGCCGTTCCGACAATCACAAGCTTAAGTGCATTTCTATTCCTGTAAGCCACACCCCCAATACAAACTAATCCCCAAAACTGATATGTAGAAAAAACACTTTTCGATTGTTTTTTTTGATTAGCAATACCCTTAGAACTTTCAATATTGTAGCAATTATTTTCTTGAGCATTAAAATAATCAATTTCTTTTGATAGATCGATCAAACCATCATTAACAACAATTTTTTGTTTTGAGGGGGAATTATTTTTATCTATAATCTCATCTTTTACTTTATCCAAAACATATGCTTGAAGAGTATTATCTGGAGATCGAATAGAAATATAATATGTTGCAGACAAAGATTGCGTTAACAGACAAGTAATAATAGCCAATAAACACAGAGTACTAAAACGCGCTTTCAGATATTCCATCGCAGCCTTTCATAAGAATTAAAACTGCGATATGTTACTATGTAAAAAAATAAAAATCAAACGAGTTCAGCGATACTATTTCTACTGCCTACGGTTAACTTCAGAGTGTCTCATCCTATCTTGTTAAGCAACAGAACAAATTAACGAATCATACTGAGTGAATATGAACTTTAGCGAGTCACCCTGAGTGATTCCGTTAGGAATTGTATCGAATGGGTCGAATGTATGCAATTCGTTCTCTATTATCCTTCGATACAATTTTTTCACTATCATTCAAAAACCACTCAGGATGACTCAGTATAAATCTATACAGTTCATATCGAATGAATATGATCTTATGAGTTATTTAAATGCAATAAATGGTTCTTAAGCCTGTAACGCTTTGCGCAAATAAGGCGCTGTCTTACTTGTCTTTGATCGAGCTACTTTTTTTGGTTCACCTTCGGCTACTACAATGCCACCTTCTGCGCCACCCTCGGGGCCCATATCAATAATATAGTCAGTCGTTTTAAGAACATCTAAATTATGCTCAATAACAATCACTGAGTTCCCCTTGATAACCAGACGATTTAACACTTTAAGCAATTTCTCTATATCACTTGAATGCAAACCGGTTGTTGGTTCATCAAGAATATAGAGCGTACGAGTACCCCGTTTTGCAAGCTCATTAACCAATTTAATACGTTGAGCCTCGCCGCCAGAAAGCGTTGTAGAAGATTGCGCAAGTTTTACATAATCAAGACCCACGTCACACAACAACTGTAAGCGTTTAACAATTTTATGATGTGCTGCAAAAAATGCCATAGCTTCGAGCGCTGTCATATCAAGCACATCTGCAATGTTTTTTCTTCTATACGTAATTTGCAATGTTTCTTTATTATATCTGCGACCCTTACAAGTTTTACACGTAATGGTAACATCGGCTAAGAAATGCATTTCTACTGTTATGGTTCCATTACCAGAACAATCAAAGCAACGACCATCTGGTCTATTAAAACTAAATCGACCCGTCTTGTATCCACGAATATTACTTTCTGGCAATGCAGCAAATAAACTTCTAATCTCGTCAAAAATACCAAGGTATGTCGCTGGATTAGATCGAGAAGATCGACCAATTGGTTTTTGATCGATAACTACTAGTGCATTAACTTGATCTCCACCAACTAAATCTTTTGTAGGAACCACTCGTGCACGATTACCCGTTAACGATTGCTCAACTGCAGGAACCAGCTCCTCTAAGATCAAAGAACTCTTACCCGAACCAGATACTCCAGAAATTCCACAAAGAACGCCTAATGGAAAGCGTACTGTAATATCTTTTAAATTATTTTTCTTTGCATGCTTTAAAATCAAATAAGCATAGGGTTCTCGTATACATTCGGGCAAATCAATTTTTTTCTTACCACTCAAGTAAGCACCGGTTAACGAATTAGCATTTTTTGCTACCTGCTTTGGTGTCCCAAATGCAGTTACTGTTCCACCATGCACACCCGCCTCTGGGCCCATATCAATAAGATAATCTGCTGCTTGCATGGTATCGGTATCGTGCTCAACAACTACGACGGTATTACCTTGGTCTCGTAACTCTTTAAGCGTTTTAATTAAACGATCGTTATCACGTTGATGCAATCCAATACTTGGTTCATCAAGAATATACAGTACACCGCTTAATGCAGAACCAATTTGTGTTGCAAGCCGAATACGTTGGCCTTCTCCACCAGAGAGTGTTCTGGCTGATCGGTTGAGTGTTAAATAGGGCAATCCAACATTATCCAAAAACTGAAACCTACGAGTAATCTCCTTTAACAATGCTTTTGCTATTTTTTTAGAGGTTGCATCTATGGTAATATTTTTGAACCATAAAAGTGCATCTTTAATAGGCATTTCTGCAATATCGTGAATATTCTTCTTATTAACTTCTACAGCAAGAGCAAATTTATTTAAACGCTTACCGCCACACTCTTCGCATCCCAATCGTGTTGCATATTTTTTAAAAAAATCAGGATACTTTGTTTTCCAATAGTCTTTATCACCTTTATCCCATGGCCATTTATTGGTTATGCCTAACCCAGAACATCCCTTACACGCACCAATAGGAGAGTTAAAAGAAAAAAACCGAGGTTCAAGTTCAGGAAACGCATTATTACATTTTAAACACATACACTGAGAAGCATAGAGCTGTTCTTTTTTCCCAGATACAACTTTTACCAATCCACCAGCAAGCTGTTCTGCTTTTTCTACCGCTTCTTGAATACGTGGCCTTTCAGAATCCTCAGCAGTCAAAGCATCAATCAATACATCAATCGTATGTTTATAGGTTTTGCCCAACTTTAAAGCATCTATTTCTTCGGGACTCGAAAATTTATACTGTTTACCATCAATTTCAAATCGATAAAAACCCTGTTCAAAATGATGCTTAAGATCTTTTTTAAATTCACCCTTTTGTTGTCTTGCAATCGGAGCACTAATAGTAACAGGCTTATCCTTAAACAACGCAAGAATGTGATGTGCCATACTTTCTGGTGATTGAGCTCCTACCTTGATTTTACAATCAGGACAATGCGCCACTCCAACACGAGCAAAAAGAACCCGTAAATAATCGTAAATTTCGGTAATAGTACCCACGGTCGACCGCGGATTAGCACCAACTGTTTTTTGCTCAATGGCAATCGCTGGGCATAATCCATCTATTTGATCAACATCAGGTTTACGCGCTATACCCAAGAATTGACGTGCATAAGAAGAAAGAGATTCTGTATAACGTCGTTTACCCTCGGTATATAAAATATCGAGCGCTAAAGAACTTTTACCAGATCCAGATGGCCCGGTTATAACCGTAAAAGCCTCTTTTGGAATATCTACGGAAATGTTTTTAAGGTTATGCTCACGCGCTCCAGTAACCTTGATCCACGAACGATGTTTCTTAGCCATAGCACCTGCCCTAGGTATATATTTTGAATATTTCAGCTCAACCGTTTTATTGTAACATATTTTTTTTAAAATTTTGACTTTGCTTTTTGCTTAAAGCTTGGCATACTTAAAGGACCTTGAGCTGCTTTTAGCTTGTTTTAAGGTAAAGTTAGGTGGTGGATGTAGCTCAGTTGGTAGAGCATCAGGTTGTGATTCTGAGGGTCGTGGGTTCAATCCCCATCATCCACCCCACTTAAGTTGAAATTATAAATCTACAATTTACTTGTAGACTTCAAAAATTCTGTCGGGATGTGGCGCAGTTGGTAGCGCACTCGCTTTGGGAGCGAGGGGTCGCCAGTTCGAGTCTGGCCATCCCGACCAGTTTTTTAGAAAACAACATGAAACAAACACTCATTTCTTTCTTATTACTTTTCACAACAACATCTTTTTGCGCCTATCAACCGTTTACAATAAAAGAAACATAAATAGGCCAACGTTCAACACATTTAATTATTAATGTTTGCCTCTTTAATGCAAATACTGATACAAAATTTTATTATATGCCGTTACAAGAACATGCTTATATTCCAGGTTACAACGTGCTCTATCTGGGACTTTGGAAAAATGTTTTTATCTAGAAAAATCTCATGAGAACATGAGAATACTTATTCTTAATCTTTCGTTTAATGCAGTTCAAGCTCTTGCTCTTACACTTCTAAGCAGCGATGCTTATTACACTCCAGAATATTTTAACCATTGCCTTAAATTAAGCATAGGTCTATTTGAAACTTATGTTGATCCTGAAGAAACCGAAGAAGAAGACACTTCAGCACTTTTGGAGACTCCTCCACCTTCACCTTAGAATTTTAAACTCTTGAACAATCTATAAAAAAAACAGTAAATTCCCTTATTATGTTTTTAAAATTAGGGAATTAAGAATGAAATATTTTTTAGTATTACTCACACCACTTTTTCTACAAACAGCCTATTGTTCAGAAACTCTTACCCAAACATGTAAGTTAAAAGAAAATAAAAAAATAACCTGTACTTTTAAACCGGATGAAATGAAACTTGTTATTAAAGAACGAGAAGATTTTTTATGGTCTACAAAATTTACTTTTAAATACATCAAAGAAAACAATACTGTACACTTTAAGTCACCTCCAAAAAAACTTATTGGTGAATTTAAAAAACATCACAGTACTCAAATATTACATCCCAAAGAAGGCGTAGACATAGTTTTACCCTGTACCAGCCAGAATAGAGAAATAAGCAAGGCTATTGCACGCGATCTTAATAAAGTGCTTCCTCTTATTGCAGTTTTAAATAAGAATTTTGGTACTTTATCTTTACCTTATTATTTTTTAAAAGAATCTTTTCCACAAGAAGATATACCGGCACAACAAACAAATATTTATGAAGATGACCTTCCACCACTTTACGAAAACGGAGATGAACAACCGCTTATGTTGCAACCTTTCCAAGAATAAATAAAAAAAGGGAACAACAACTTATTTATTAATTTTCAAAATTAGGGGATTGAAAATGAAGTATCTTATCGTACTATTGCTCACACCATTTCTTCTACACACAGCACAACCAAAAAAACATGCAACCAGCTCACTGAGAGGCTATTCATGGCGCTTAGACTTGTCGGTCTACACACCTGATATAACAGTATGGAAACTTAATTATAAAATTTTAGAACAAAAATTAACGGTTACACGAGGAGACAAAACAAAATCTAATGACGATCTTACATTTTTAAATTACTGCACTAAAAAAAGTGATGCAAAGCCTGAAGCTATTTTTGCCCTACATGCAGCAAACACCATACGAGAACACAAATCCCATGATAGAGAAATTCAACATTTTTTATATCATCTTGATACTTTTGTAAGTTTACATCCAGACACTAGAGACGATTGGAAAAAACTATCTACAGAAAATAAAGAGCAACAAGACCCTAACCAAAAACAAACACTCAGTACTCCCCTTATGAGTAAACTTAGTAAAATAGTGCTCTCATAATAGTAAAGAGGTTTCTGATATATAATTTTTAATTATGCTATTATTGCACTATAAAAAATTTACATAATAGGTATATAAATGCTTAATATAGATCGTCGCTATTTTTATCATTTTGATTGGATCAGCTTTGCACTGACCATAACGCTTTCTATTATCGGCCTTGCCTTTGTTTATAGTTCAACAACTAATGAGCATGTTGCCTACTCGGTCTTTTATAAAAAACAACTCTTTGGCTTTTTGTCTGGCCTTGCACTCTATTTTTCTTTCTGTTTTGTTGATTTTAGAGCACTGTGCCGATCAGGTTATTTTATTTATTTTCTTGTAATGGGACTGCTTGTGTTTACCCTCATAAAAGGCAGAATAGGTATGGGCGCACAGCGATGGATCGATTTAAAAATTATACGATTCCAACCTTCTGAAGTTGCAAAATTATTCTTCCCTGCATTTTTAACTTACTATCTCTACACAGAAAACGATGTTCCTGTCTATCGCCTAGATAGTTTTTATCCCATTCTAGGAATTTTAACATTCAGTAGCATACTTATTTTAAAACAACCAGATCTGGGAACTGCTATTATTTTTTTTACAACAGGACTCGTAATGCTTTGGCTAGCTGGTATTAGTCCAAAATTTTTTAAATGGGGTTTACTCTGCGCTTTACTTTGTGCACCTTTAGGTTGGCAAGTACTTAAACCGTATCAAAAAAAACGTATTGCTGTATTTCTAGGTGCAGGAGAAAGCCATAAAGAGCGGTACCAAATTGAACAATCAAAAATTGCTATTGGCTCAGGAGGTATGTGGGGCAAAGGGTTTACCAAAGGCACACAAAATACTCTTTTATTTTTACCCGAAAGTAGAACCGATTTTATTTTTTCTGTTATTTGCGAAGAGTGGGGTTTTATAGGAGCACTCTTTATTCTGCTACTCTACAGCACACTTTTCTTTCGTATTATTTTTCAACTCCAGACAGTTAAAACTTTTTTTGCTCAACTTCTTGCCGCAGGTCTATTGATATCTATCATGCTTTCTGCTTTTATTAATATTGCAATGATCTCTGGATTGTTACCCATTGTTGGTATTCCGTTACCGCTGCTTAGTTACGGTGTAACCTCTTTGTGGATTACACTTGCAAGCTTGGGATGGATTCAAGGGATTACCATGAGAAAGTTTTAATATCTAACAAAAAGGTCCGTAATGAAAAAATCACTCTCACTTTCACTACTCTTATTAACAGCCATCAACATTAACGCTACAACATTCTTAGGCTATCAGATAAAACATCCTGTAGGTCTTTCTGCGTGCATCTTAGGAAAATCAAAAACTATCGATGAACTTGCACAGAAAGAATGTAGCATTTTAACCTATAAGTCGGTTCGATCTCATCCTACTATGCGTCATCCAGAACCAAACATGGGATACCTAGAAGATACAAATCAACTTACTCGATCATCACTTGCAACTGGTCTTGCTGCATCAACCGATTATAACTTGATGCAACCAATCAGCATTGCAAACTCTTATGGCATAGAAAGCGATACATCCTCAGAAGTTATTCAAGACATTAAAAATGCACGCGAATCTTTAGACGACAATCAAATACTTATTGTTTCTATCTACCCGCAAGCATATCCCGGTATTTCTCGTGCGCAAGATGCTCATCACTTGGCACAACTAGTAAAACAAGCTGGCGCACAAGCTATAGAAATTAACATTGCGTGTCCTAATATTCACGAAAAACCATTGTACGAAGATCTAGAAGAGCTTGCTGATATCTGTAAAGCAACAATAAAAGGAGCAGAAGAATTTCCTGTTCTTGTAAAAATTGGTTTTATCTCTGATAAACAAATTCTTCGTAACGTTATTACAGCTGTAGTACAAGCTGGAGTACGTGGTATTACTAGTATGAACTCTATTGCAACAGAAATTCTTAACCAAACTACAGGGAAAAACTTTTTCCCCAATCGTCCAATGGCTGGTGTATCGGGAGATATAATTCGCGAACTTGCTTTAGAACAAGTTAAAACACTGGTAGAAATACGCACAGAAGAACAACTAGATTTCGAAATTGCAGGCGTTGGTGGCATTATGTGCCCAAAACATTTTGATTTATTTCTTGATGCTGGTGCAACCGTTGCATTAAGCGCCACAGGATTAATACATAATCATAATCTTGTGAAAGAGTATGTGAAACCCGCATCAGCATAGATTTATAAAAAGAGTATCTGGAGTAACTTTATTCTGAGCTAGCCAGGTACTCTTTCTTCTGATAGCGTTAAAAAGTGATGTACTGTTTTGTCCCCTTTAATTAAGGATCGTCATGCAAGATACGCGCGAATTCCACATAACTACGAATAAACTTCGTAGTTTTTTTTTGTCTAAAGGTTTTATAGAAGTGCCAGCCCAAGGGCGTCTTTCTATTTTAGCCGCCTGTGAAGACCCCCGTACCATTTCTCAAATGAAAATGGGCGGAAAAGAATGGCCTCTTCCTCAGACTGGCCAAATGCATTTGGAACTCGAACTTTTAAAAAACCCCGAATACCAAGGGGTTTTTTGCTTGACTACCAGTTATCGAAACGAAGCCAACCCAATACCAGGCCGTCATTTATTAACGCCGTATTTGTTTGAATTTGAGTCTAAAGGCGACATGGAAGATCTAAAAACCATAGAAACCGAGATTCTTGAACATATGGGCTTTGATAAACCAAAAACTATAAACTACGAAGATTTGGCAAAAAAATATAATGTTACCGAGCTAGAAGATAAACACGAAACGCGCATGTGCAAAGAAGAAGCAGAAGCAATACTGCTTCAAAACTTCCCTACTCGAACCAACCCCTACTGGAACATGAAGTATGCGGGCAATGACATCTTTAGAAAAGTAGACGTTATTCTTAATGGCATGGAAACCATGGGGTCTGCTGAACGTTCTTGCGATAAAACTGAGATGGAAAAGTTTTTCTATTCTGTAGAAAACGGCGAGTATGCAAAGACTCTGTTTGAAAAAACAGATAAAGAACGCGTGCTTGCAGAACTTGCTGAATATTTATCGTTAGACTTCTTTCCTCGTTATGGCGCAGGAATAGGCATTTATCGTCTTTGTTCTGCCATGAGAAACAAAGGTTTATTTACCAAGCAAAAAGAAGATTTCTCTTTTGTAGGTGCATTTAAAACCAACGTTGACCAACTTTCTATGTAACTTAAAAAAAAGAGCCTGTTGATATTCTCAACTGGCTCTTTTTCATAAATATCAAATAATATATTAAATTACTTCTTCTACTTTCTCTTTTAGTTCATTCAATAATTCAAAATTTCTATGCCATTTATGTTCCTGCGCATCTAGCCATCCTTGCCAAGCAATACTTGACATATCCTCACGCCATGAGTTCGAAAGCTTTTTTTTATTCATTTGAGCATTCCATCCTTTTACATACTCTCTTTCTATATGTTTTCTATGGTTCATACCTATCTTTTTTCCCATTGGAACAACATAATCTATGGTTCCTTCATATCGTTCAGAACCAAGTATATCTTTTGGTGACGGAATTTCTGGTATATCAGCAGATTGCACACTTACCGCAACTATCAATAAACTTAAAAACAAAAACTTTTTCATTTCATTCTCCATTATTTAAAATTTCAATATAAATATCACAATAACATATCCAGATACTCAAAATCAACACTTTCTTAAACCAATACCACCATTAGGCTTAAATATATAACGTTTTAAGATTAAAATGTATAGATTAAAGCTTTTGGTATAAGCTTAAGAAAAACCTCTCTACTAAAAGAGTTTCAATGGAAGAAAAAGAAATTATAGACGTTATTACGCTGCAAGAAACACCTGAAGAACAACAGTATGATTTTATGCCCAAAAGCTTTGATGAATACCTTGGGCAAGAAAAACTTAAAGAAAAACTTAAGGTTTACACACAAGCAGCCAAGATGCGAGAAGAGTCTCTTGACCACATGCTTTTGTTTGGACCACCAGGGCTTGGTAAAACCACCCTTTCTCAAATTATGGCACAGGTGATGGACGTAGGAATAAAGATTTGCTCTGGTCCCATGATGGAACGCACGGGAGATCTTGTAGCCATTCTTTCTAGCCTAGATCCACGTGACATTTTGTTTATTGACGAAATTCACCGCATGCCCACTACAGTAGAAGAAGTTTTGTATAGCGCCATGGAACATTTTAGGATCGATGTTATTATTGGCCAAGGTGCTGGAGCAAAATCTATCAACCTGCCATTACATCCCTTTACTCTGATTGGCGCAACTACTCAAAGTGGAAAAATATCCGCTCCACTACGGAGTCGATTTGGTATTAGCGAACGCATTGATTATTACACATTCGAAGATCTTCAAAAAATTATTTTACAAAGTTCAAAGTTCTTAAAAATTAATCTTAGTCCAGAAGCAGCATTACGTATTGCAAAGTCTTCTCGTGGCACACCCAGAATTGCAAAAAAAATGCTTAGACGTGTGCGAGATTTTGCTCAAGTAAAAAAAGTGCCTATTGCTGATGATAATCTTGCTCGCAAAGCTCTTGCCTTTTTAGGTATCGACGACGATGGCTTAAGCACGGTAGATAATATGATTCTACGAAAGATGATGGAACATTTTAGCGGTGGACCAGTTGGATTAGAAACATTAGCATCTATTGTTGGTGAAGATAAAGATACTCTGGAAACCGTTTATGAACCTTATCTTTTACGTCAGGGTTATTTAGAGAAAACTCCCCGAGGTCGACAAATCGCCTACAAAAAGCTACCCTTTTTACAGAAAAAATACTTTGGACAAGAGGCAATTGTCTAACTTAACGTAAGGAGTCTTTAATCATGGCAGGCCATTCAAAATGGGCAAACATTAAGCATAAAAAAGCAAAAGAAGATGCATCGCGCGGAAAATCTTTTACTAAACTTGTTAAAGAAATTACTGTTGTTGCACGCGACGGTGGCGGAGATGTTTCTGGCAATCCTCGATTGCGAACTTTAGTAGATAAAGCAAAACAGATCAACATGCCTCAAGAAAATATTAAGCGTGCCATTCTAAAAGGAACCGGCGAACTGCCTGGTACTTCTTACGAACAGATGATGTACGAAGGTTATGGACCTGCTGGAATCGCAATTATGCTCGAAGTTCTAACCGATAACAAAAATAGAGCAGTTGCTGCAGTCCGTAGCACATTCACAAAAAAAGGCGGTAATCTTGCAGAAAATGGATCTGTAAGTTGGATGTTTTCTCAAAAAGGTCTGATTAAAGCAACTGGTGCATCTTTATCCGAAGATGAACTTTTAGAAAAATTAATCGATTTTGATGTAGATGATATTCAAAAAGATGATGATCTGTTTATTGTTACCTGCGACATGAAAGCACTGGAACAAGTTAAACAAGGCATTGTACAAGCTGGTCTTACTATCGAAAGCGCAGAAATCGAATGGGTAGCAAAAGATCGAGCAGATCTTTCTGAAGCTGATGCCGAAAAAGCCTATGAATTTTTGAGTGATCTTGAATCGCTTGAAGATACCCAAAATGTCTATTCCAATATAGAGTAGCTTTTAAATTTCTTTATTTTCTTATATGTTGACAAATATATAAGAGATTTCTAAGTTAAAAAAATCTAGTTTTTCTATCCATACCACAATAAAAAAGGAAGGTAGGTAATGAAAGCTCTTTTAAAACTTTTCACCATCACGTTTTTTACCCTCACCACAATACACGCTAATATTATTCAAGAAACATATAAAAGTGTAGATACAAACTCCCGTCAATCTATTCCCAGCTTCCATTATATGCGCGGTGTATCCAAAGCAGATTTTAGAAAAGCTGGCGATACCACTCTGGTAGAAACCTTTACCATAGAAAACCCTGGAACCTACACTCTGGTACAAGATATTGGATTTGACGGACAAAACAATGTAGCCAACGACGGCCAATCATGCGCCATTTACATTAAATCAAACAATGTTGTTCTCGATCTTGGCGGCTTTACTCTTTATAGTAACGACACTACCGGTCACACCAATACCTCAACTCAAAAAGCAATCGATATTCAAAGAAATAGGCATAACGTTTCTATTAAGAACGGAAACATTTCTGGTTTTGTAGATGCGGGAATTTTTGTAAGAAGACAATGCAACAACGTGCGTATTCAAGATATGACCATTGGTAATTGTCTAAAAAACGGAATCGTCTTTGCCGGAACTCCTAACACAGCAATCACCGATTCAAATCAAATTAGCAACTGCACCATAGACAATATAACCGTAGCAGAAACAACCGGTATCACCAGTGCCGAAGATGCTTACGGTCTTAAGTTATTCAACTGCTACAACATTGTGGTAAAAGATTCTTCTTTTGGATACGCAAACGCAGGAAGCCTTGCCGTACCAAAAGATTCTTACGGTGCACTCGTAGTAAGTGGTACCAACATTATATTTAACAACTGCGATGCAAGTGGTAATTATGGTAATAATGCGTATGGATTTAAATTAAGTGGAACAACAGCAAGCGAAGTTTCTACTGGTTGCCAATTTATAAATTGTACTGCTAACGGTAATAACGCAATTATTGCAAATACAGCATATGATTCTACCAAAGGTGTTTGTTATGCATTCTCTGGAAGTACTGTACGCGCTTGTACCTGGAACAACTGTACTGCAAGCGGCAACGAAGCTACACAAACTGCACATGGATTCTTTTACTCGAACGCTCAGTATTGCGAAACATTCGAATGCACAGCACTCAATAATCGTGGTGGCAACTCTGGATTAAGTAACTTACACGGTGCACGTGGATGTTATTCCATTACGGGTACAGGAAATCTCTGGAGAGATTGCGTAACAAAAGGACAATCAGTTTCATCTCAAGCACCTGCTGCTACCATGGCAGTTGGAATTGAGCTTGATGCTGAATACTTCTCTCTTGTGCAAGGATGCGAATCATCTAATAATGGATCTGATGCTGCTTTACAATGGGGAGTAGGAATTAATTTACGAAATACTCTAGTAAGTCCATCATTCTTTTGTACTATCGACAATTGCAGAGTAACCAATAATAAATCAAATACAGCTAGCCAAGGAGCCGGCATTAGAGATGTTGCAGCAACTCCAAGAACATTTGTTACTAACTGCTTTACCTTCAATAATGGAATCGGCACAACAATGAACAATTATGCCCTAACCGGAGTTAGTAAAATAGGCCCTGCAACCTATAATTCTATGAGCGGATCATTTACCGATCAACTTTTACCCTATATTAATATCGATATTAAGATCACATAGAATATATAAAAGGAAAGCTATATGCACATTTTAAAAAAGATATTACTCAGTATCGTACTATTTAATACTACGCTCCACGGAGCAAGCCTTAGCGACAACATACAACTCAATCAAAATCAACCTCTCTCTGCCTATCCCGCAGATAGCTATCCTTCAGGTAGCGACACAGATACAACTCCAATCTTAATTTCAAACATAACTACAGGCATAGGTTCTCCCCCAGTAATCGTACCCACAAAATCAACAACGGGTGAAAGTTGGACAAACATTTCAGCCGGTAATATTACAGATGCGGGAAACGATTCATACTGTATTACTTCAGGTGGAAACTACACCCTTACAGGATACGTAGCACCTACAACCACAGCAGTTGCAACTATTTGTATTAATGCAAATGATGTGGTTCTAGATCTTGCTGGACACACCATTGATGGATCAGCATCAACAAATGATCTTCCTGTAATCTTAATCAATGGAAAAAAGAACATTTCTATTCAAAATGGGCATATTCGAGCAGCTAATGGTACCGCAATTGAATTTGCTGCTAACTGCGATAATGTACGAATATATAATATGACCATCGAAGATACAGCACGCGAAGATGCTATTTTAGTAACTACCGGTAACGCGTTTACCTTTAATAACATAAATATTATTGGAGTTACACTCGGACATGGCATAAATGTTTCTGGTGCCGTAGAAGATTTAGTTATAGAGAATTTTAAAATAAATGGTATTGCCACAGCCGCTAAATCTGGCATTTCACTTGCAAGTACTTGTTTTGGCGTAAAAATTAAAAATGGTAAAATTACGAATATTGCTGGTAGTACAGCTTCAGACGGAATTATTTGCAACAGCGCTTGCTACAATATGTTGTTTTCTGATTTAAATATTGCAAATATAGCTGGCACAGGAATCAATATCGGTACAACAGTTCACAATGTTCTTATAAAAGACTGCAACATTGCTACATCAACAACAACTAACATGACTTTTGGCAATGGTTGTTACGGTATTATACTTGATGGTGTTCGAACAACTGGCTGTAAAGACAGCATTGTATTTACAGGTGCAGAAGGAACAGCTACTGTTATATCCGATGTTGTTATTAAAAATTGTAACATCTCTGGAGCAACTAGAAATGACAATAATGATGTTAATGGTTTAAAATTTAGTTTTGCAGAAAGTATCCTCATTCAAGATACCACCATAGGAAAATGTGTTGTAACCACACCTGGTGAAGAAGCATTTGGTGTCTACTTTACTACCTGTACCAACATTAGATGTCAAAATGTAAAATCCGGTGGTCATTTAGGCGATGGCGTAGCTGGCTTTAACTTAATCAATGTTAGAGGTGCCATTTTTGATAACTGCGAATCTCAAGGTAACCACGCAATAGATTCAACGAGTACCGAAACATGTACAGGCTTTTTCGTAGAAACATCAACTGCAGTCACCTTCAACAACTGTATCTCTTCTGGACACACTGCAAAACGTGAAGCCCAAGGATTCCTATATAGTAACGCAATTGGTTGTATAGCAGAAAACTGCATCGCCAACAGTATGAGAAATAGCAATACAGTAAGTAGTGCTAATCCAATGTTTGCCGGTTTCTTCTCTGTAAGTGGTATTGGTAATCTTTGGAGAAACTGCATTGCCGAAAATAACTTTGCTGGTACTGCAACTGGAACCGATGGCGAAGGTGCAATTGGTTTCTACTTATCTTCAGAAGCACAAAGTTCATTAATTGATTGTAAGGCTCGTGGACACGGTGCTCTTTATAATCATACCGCAAATGCAATCGGTATTTATCTAGATACAAGAAGAAGTCGTGTGGGTATGAAGCTTGAAGATTGTCAGTACTGCCAAGTAAGAAGTTGCGAAGCAAGTTCAAACTGTACCTCTGCTCTTACTGGAACAACTGCCTATGGTATACGAGACGATGCAGCAAATACCAAGAATATCATTATTGAATGTTTTGCATTTGGAAACTCAGATAGTAATACAACAACTCGCGTAGTAACCAACTATTATATGGATCTTGCGATTGGTACAACCACTCCTGGAAACTGGCCAAGAATAGAAACTAATATGGATGGCTTGATCGATCTTTCTAATACACCTGATTACTATAACGTAAGTATCACTAGTTAATAAAAAGGAAGTAGCTATGCACGGTAACCGTACACTTTTTGCACTCTTGCTCGTCACTCTGTCTCCACTTTTTAGTGCCGAAGCAGATGCAACAAGATCCACTAAGGCAAATCCAACTCAAGCAGCACCCAATGCTAAATACATAAACGTTATTGATAAATACAACTTTAGAGCAAAAGGCCAAGTTGATCTGATTACCACCTTTTCTATTACTACCCCGGGTAGTTACTACCTTACCGAAAACATTGGCTATCAAGGCCGCAATACTTCACTCACTGCCAATCTTGACGCTGATCCTGTTGTGAGTGCTTGTGCTATTTATGTTGATTCTAGCGATGTTGTTATCGATTTAGGAAACTACACACTCTACAATAACAGTGGTGCAACTTTAACTTCTAATCAAACAGGCATTATTATTGCACCTTCAAAATACAACGTTGTGGTACGAAACGGTAACATTACTGGTTTTCAAGACACTGGTATATTAGTAAGAACCAATTGTGATGATGTTCGTATGCAAAATCTAACTATTACACAATGCGTAAAAAACGGCATTTATCTTGACGGTGATGCAGATGCCAATGCAACCACACAAAATATGATCACCAACTGTATTATAGAAAACTCAATGGTTGGTCGATCAAAAGGACTTACTGGAACCGATGCCGTAGGTCTTCGCATGGATAATTGCATTAATATCTTAGTTAATGATTCTGCTTTTAATCGTTGCGATACAGGAACAGTACAAACCGTTGATGCATACGGTGCTCTCATTACAAGTTGTACCAACGTAGTATTTACCAACTGTGATGCTTCTGGTAATCATGGAAAATCAGGAGCTGGATTTACAGTAGAAACTAATTCTAGTGCTTGTTCGTTTATTAATTGTACCGCAAATGGAAACTGGGGA
The DNA here is from genome assembly GCA_047631715.1 of Alteromonas naphthalenivorans. GTDB lineage: Bacteria > Babelota > Babeliae > Babelales > CAIQNR01 > CBFHTA01. The sequence continues at coordinate 63,251 of JBLICC010000001.1, read as the reverse complement.
GCAGGTACAACAGGTGATCGATTTGGTCAAGGATTTGCAGCCGTAAGCGTAAATGGTTGTTTATGGGAAAATTGTACCGCTAATGCAAATCAAGGTAATGCAGTTGGATATGGATTTGCTTTAAACACAGCAAAATACTGTAAAACAACTAAATGCGAAAGTTCTTATAACAATGCAGGTAGTGCAGCCAATATTGCCGGTGGAGGCGGAAGAAGTTTCTATTCTATCAGTGGAGAAGGCAACATTTGGGATGAATGCGAGGCAATAGGATCTCAAATTTCATTAAGCGCTATAACTGCTGCCGAATGTATTGGGTTTGATCTGCAAACAGAAACGCATTCTATTATTCAAAATTGTATTTCTCGAAATCAAAATAGTAACTCGAACGCAGCTTGGGGAATTGGCATAAATTTATACAATACCGATAGATGCGTTATCGACAACTGCAGCATTACACACAATAGATCTGCAACTCAAAACCAAGGTATTGGACTACTAGACAACAAAGGTGCTAACAGTTCTGCTCTTGTAACACGGTGCTTCTTCTTTAACAATGGTGATGAAGTTGCTCCAAACACAGCTCAAAACTTCCATCTCGATTATAACCCTGGAGAATTTAATATAACAACCACCGTTAACCAAGGTAGCATGGGTAGTTTAACCGGTATTAATCCGTATCAAAACGTAAGCCTAGAGGTTATAGGATGATTTATAAAGAGGAACAAAGAATGAAAAAAATACAACATATACTACTCGCACTCACTATCTTGATTCCAACACTCAGTAATGCACAATCTGCTCCTGGCGCCACTCTTTATGGCCCCGGCGTTGGACTCAGCATTGCAGCTATCACAGAAGAATACCAATATCCTTTTGCCACACTACAAAACCTTACTCCCACTGCTCAATCTGGTGTTCACTTAGCTGTTATAAGCATTGAATACAAAACAAGTGACACTGCAGCTGCGGCCATTTGTATTGATAAAGACAATATTACAATCGATCTTAACAATCAGATTTTATGGTGCAACAGTGCGGTAACTGGAACACCCTATGGTATTTATATTAAAGCTGGCGTAAAGAATGTGACCATCAAAGATGGCACCATTATGGGGTTTAAAAACTATGGAATTTACGTTGAAGGAACATTAGGAAACGAAGTTACCAATCTTAAAATAGAAAATGTTAATGTAGTTTCTAACACAAATGGTGGTGTTATAGGAACATACGTTCATCATGCAGACTTATACAACTTAAACGTACGTAATACAACAGCCACTACCCATGTTCATGGTATTTATTTTGGAAATTCAGAAAGTGTATCAATTAAAGACAGCTCCGCCCTACGTAATATTACTACTATCACCAACGCAACTTCATACGGTATCAACTTAACCAGCTGTACAGCAAGCTCACTAACCAACTGTATTTGCAATAACAACAAAGGATATCTCGATGCAGTTGGCATTTATATTACAGAAGCAGGCGATGATACCTTTAGCAATACTATTACCAATTGCACCTGTAACAATAACATATCCAGTAATGCTGACGGTATGGGCATTCACTTGTATCAATGCGATTTAGTACATGTAAAAGATTGCACTATGACAAGCAATAAAGCAGATTTAGCTGCAAAAGATTCATACGGTTTACGCCTAGAATCTGCAAATAAAACAACTGTTGAAGGCAACACAGCTATTCGTAATGAATTTGGTTTTCATGATGATGAAGCACTTGGTAGTCAAACAAATTTGTATATTCAAAACACTGCATATTTAAATTTTGATAAAACAACCCCTTTTACTAAACAAAATTATGTAAGAACTGTAAGTACTCCTATAGACGAGACAGAAGCATCAGCTGATCAATTAGCAAGTCTTGCTTCGGCATCTAATAAATCTAATATCAGCGTTGTTATAGAATAAATAAATAAAGAGTATAAGACAAAAGGAGAGATGAATGAAACGGTACGTTATCTTGCTGCTAGCCACCCTACTCACAGGACGATTTGCACACGGTGTTGGAACAAGCGGCGCACAGGTTCCCGTTGGTACAGGAATATCCTCCTCCGGTGGATCATCCTCCGGCGGATCATCATCATCTTATTCATCCGATCCCATCCCGCTCTCTGTTGGTAGTTTTGATACCGGAGCAGCAACCGCTCTTACAATAAGCACCCCCGGCACCTATCTATTAATCGATACCATAACACTCGCCTCTGCAACTACTGCCATGATAACTATCAGCGCAGACGATGTGGTACTTGATCTTGGTGGTCAAACACTTGATGGTGGAGGGTTAGGAACAGGTATTGTAATTTCTTCTACCAATAACGTGACTATTAAAAACGGTACCATTCGAGACCACATAGGCATAGGTATTTCGATTCCAGCTGCCATGGTTGGACTCACTATTGAAAACATAACAATTAATGATTCTGTTGGTGATGCTATTCAATTTGCAGGAACATCATTTAACACTTCTTTAAAAAACATTATTATTGTCGGTAATGGAACAGCAACCGGTAAAGGTATAGAAGTTATTGGCGTTGCACAAAACTTTTATCTCGATACCTTTGCTATCGACAGCCTTTCTGGAACAGGCATGCATGCTATTGAATTTACTACTGCAAGTTACGGTATTACCATCAGTAATGGTAGAATTACCGATATTGGAACAGGAGCAACTACCGATGCAATTAACTTTGGAGTTACTAAAGCTTCACACAACGTACTTATTGACGACGTTAAAATTGCTACTGTAACAGGTCAAGGTATCGATTTAAGTGATTCTTACAATGTTCTTTTAAGAGACATTACTATTTCAAACGTAGCTGCAGGAAGCGGAGTTGAAGTTGGCGATTTATCTTACGACATTGTTTTTGAAAATTTTTCAATTAGTAACGTTACAACTGTAGCCCCACTCGATGGCGGCATTAAATTTGGAACCGGCGCATACGGCATTCTTTTAAACAACGGTAGTATTTCTAATATTCAAGGGGGCGTATCAAGCTCGAATGGCCTTTCGTTCACCGGAACATCATACGGTATCGAAATTAAGGATGTAGCTATAACCAATGTATCAAGCGGTCGTGGTATAGACTTTAATGCATCAGAAGATATTAATATGAACAACGTTATCGTTTCTAGCGCAAGCAGAGATGGCATTGTTGTTGGCGTTGCTGGTTCTGCTGCTCTTGGTTTTGCAAATAAGCATGGCTTTAACTTTAACAACATTACCATTAACAATTCTGGGCTTACTGGAATCACTTTTAATAGTAGACCAAAAGGCATAAACCTAGAACATATTAAAATTAATGGCGCGGGTAGTGACGGCATTAAAATGACCAACCGTACCCACGGCATGACCATGAAAGATATTACGATCGGCAATGCAGACGGAAACGGCATTAATGCAACAGGAATTGTAAAAGACATTCTTATTAGAGATTTCACCATATCCGAACCTACAACTTCTGGTATCGATTTTGCTGCAAGCTGCACAGGCGTTACCATGATTAATGGAACCATTTCTAGCGCTGGAAACAAAGGCATTAATATTATTTACGATTCGCATACAGCACTTATCGACAATGTAGCAATCACTAATTCAACAAGTGATGCCATTCTTACCGGAAGCCTCTCTCACAATGTTGCCATTCTCAATTGTAACCTCGGTTATCCAGGAGCAAATGGTATTAACGTTGGATTAAGCTCACACGGTATTGATATTCAAGATTGTAATTTTACCTCATGCACAACAAACGGTATGAATTTTGGCGCAGATTGTAGTCGAGTATTTATTTCTGACTTTAATATTTCTGCTCACATAACCGACGGCATTGTTTTTGGAGCACGAGCACATAACGTAACCATGCAAAAAGGCGCAATATCCAGTAGAAACAATTTGGGCGAAGGCATAGATATTGGCGCAAATTCTTATCTCATTACTATGGATAACCTTTCTATAGAAAAAGGCCTTGCAGGAATCTTAGTTGCTGCTGGCGCAAATAACATTACAATTCTCAATTCTAATCTTTCTAACTTTTTAGCCGCAGCAAGTAACTACGGAATTAAATTTTCTGGTGGAAGCAGCATACTTGTGCAAGATTGCAAAGTTGCCAACTGTAATGAAACAACCAGTGGTAGTGATCATGCCGGTGTATGGTTTATAAGCTGTAATGATGTTACCTGCATAAATGTTGAGTCGAGTGGGCACACTGGAGATCAAGCCTATGGATTCTTCTTAAGTTCAGTTGGTGGTGGCTTCTTTGACAACTGTAGAGCACTCAGAAACTCTGGTACTAGCGCAACTACAGCAGAAGGTGCAGTTGGCTTCTATCTTAGCGCTGCAACAGGGTGCCTCTTTAAAGATTGCATAGCAAATGCAAATACTGGAGCAGTTACATCTTACGGATTTAGACTTACAAGCGCTTCCATTGGTAATAATTTTGAAACTTGTAATGCACTCAGAAATAACACAACTACTAATGGTACTACTTCTGTAGCTTATGGTTTTTATTCTACAAGTGGCGAAAGTAATCAATGGTTTAATTGCTCTGCAAATGGAAACGCGGCCATTGGAACAAGTGGCACAAGTGATAGTGGTAAAGGAGCATTTGGATTTGCTCTAGAAAGTGAAAAACAGTCATCTTTAAAAAATTGTATTGCACGAGGTAATGGAAGAACAACAAGTCATACAGGCAATGCAACAGGTATTTATCTTGATGCAAGTACCCAATATTGCTTAATAGATGGCTGCCAATCAAGTGCAAACTGTACAACTGCATCCTCAGGAACAACAGCTTATGGAATTTACGATGCATCTACTGATACCGATAATATCATTATCAATTGCACAGCTTACGGCAATAAAGATGCAGCCTCTCCTGTTGTAACTACAAATTATTATATGGATCTTCCTATTGGAGGAACCACTAAGGCAAACTGGCCGGTAACAACGGGAACCATGGACTCAATAATAGAATTTGCAAACTTACCGAATCTGTACAACATAGATATAGAATAATCTAAGAAAGAGGTACCGAGTATGAAACATTCATTAATAGTATTGCTCCTTACAAGTTTCCTCTTTCCTGTATACGGAGCATCTACAGCTCCTAAAGGTTATTGGCGACGCATTCATGCAACTGACGAAGAGAAAAAAGCTTCGGATATTATTATGCAACAGCATAAAGATTATTACCAAGCTCACAAAAAAGATAAACAAGACTACAAAGACAAACTTTCTCTCGCAAAAGAAGTTGATAAAAAACAATATTTAGAAAACCAAGAATCTATCTGGCGCGAAGGACTCAAAGAAACCGATGAACCCTATACCTTTATGGCACAATTCGATAGCACTTATTACTATGGTGCAAATCTTGAATTGTTAAATGGTTCAAATCAATCTGATGCCTATTCATTTATGCAATACACTTTTGATACTGGCCTTTATATTCATCCGCATACCCATCATTTAGAAAATGAAACGATTGAATTCAAAGTAATGGCTCGTATGAAAGGTGTTGCCGGAGACTCTGGTCGTTATATGCAAACAGAACCAAAACGTACCAAATTAGGGTGGGCCTTCACCGAATATAAAACAAGTACCAACATTAATCGTTTTAGTTTATGGGCGCGAGAACTTTGGTTAAAATACTACTTTGACCAAGACCAAAAAAGCTTTATCTCAACAGGACTATTCCCTTACTCTATTGGTCACGGCATTGCGCTTGGAAATGGACACACAGAATTAGTAGGCCAACCTCTTCCCGGACGTTATACACTCAACGATATTGACCAATTTAGACCCGGCATACTTGCAAGTAGTACTTTTTGTAATGATCAAGCCCTCTGGGATCTCTATCTTGGATTTGGCACCAATTACAATAGTACTTTTCAAAATACAGCCGAACATGCTGCTGCACAAAATACAGAACAAATTTTAAATGCATCCCGCGGCATTGATAAACATAGTTATATTGTTGCAGCACAAATTAAAGCACGTCCTAAATTTAAAAATCCCGATACACAATGTATTATAAATCCATATTTTGTATTAAATTATGATAATACTCAACACGTTGAATTTAAAGAAGATTCCTACAGCCGTCTTTATACTTTTGGTGGATGTTTTGAATGGGACAACGGCCCCTTAAGCATAAGCATTGAAGGTGCACAAAACTTAGGTCATCAAAAAGTAAAAGCATGGGATCGAAACGAATTAATTTTTTCCGCTGTAACATGGAATACTCACTTACTCTTTATTAACCCCGATCTTGTGCCAGTTGCTACTTATCCTGCTACTCTTGCTATAGCTTCTGAAACAGCTAAAGAAAGTCTCTATACTCATGCTCTTGGTATTCCCAACAGTCCAACATCGGCATCGGTATATACACCAGATGCAACACCTGCAACCGATTATTCTAGAAGATTCGCTAACGGAGAAATTTTCCCTATTAACCCTGCTACGGGTATGACTCCTGATCCACTTTTTTATAAAAACTCGAACTCTCGTTTTAGAAACGCATACAAAAATACCTATCGTGGTTGGTTTGTTATGGGTGACATTGGTTATCAATTTAAAAAATGGCGTGCGGGATCCTCTCTCGGTATTTTATCTGGTGATAATAGTCCTAATGATTCTGACGATTATATTTTGGCAACGCGTCGATTTGCAGCAGACAGTTCTGGTACCGCATTTACCTATAAAGATACCGATAAAAAATACAAAGGTTTTACAGGAACGCACGAAATGTTTAAAAGCAAAAGTATTAACCCCTGCTTTATTCATGAAGTACAAAAACTTAATTGCCCTCTAGTTTCATGCCCAAACCTTACCACCCCACAATTAACCAATTTGCTCTTTGTAGGTTGGGGACTTAAGCATCACAGCGTCTATAAACACAAAGAATTCTTCACAGACTTTAACTTCATTCTGTACTCACAAAAAGCTCAAACAACCAAAGATACCAGCATGCCTTACACAGAATTTATTGCCTTAGACTATTCAGCAGCACGTCAAACAGATGCTAAAAAGAATTTAGATCCTTACTTAGGTATTGAATTCAATGCTTCAGCTCATCACAAAATTACTCACGATCTTGATATTTCTGGAACATTCGCCATCTTTGTACCAGGAAAATATTACAACACAGCAGAAGGTAAATATATTTCCTACGAACAACAAAAAAATCTTATCGTAGCAAATCAAACCGCAATTTTTACTATCCCAGAACAATTTAATATTACCCTTGGTAAAGATATTGCCCTTTTTGCAACAGTAGGCATTACCTACAGCTTTGATTCACTGTTCTTTAAGAATATGCAAAAAGCTTATAAACCGCGTAAAACTATTAAAATAAAAGAGTTATAAATGAATAAAAAAATATTATTTATCATTGCGGCTTTAAGCTTTATGAATATTTCGCAAGCTGCATCGTATGGATCATCAAAACTTGTTACCTATGTAAGTAAAAGTAATTTTATGACAGTTGGAGCACAAACTTTAGCGAAAACCTTCAATATTACTAGCCCTGGAATATACGTATTAACCGAAGACATCACGTCTGTATCAACAACTCGAACAATTCTCATTAATTCAAATAACGTTACTGTAGACCTCAATGGCTATACTATTACAGGTAAAACTGACTCCAGTATGAACGGCATTGAAGTTGCTCAAGATATGAACAATATCGAAATAAAAAACGGAACTATCTATAGCGTAGGAAAGTCCGGAATTTTAGTTAATCAGAACGTTCATAATATTAAAATTAGTAATGTTGAATGTAACTCATGTAACATCAACAACGTTGCCACTACCGGTGGCATTACCCTTATCGGAGCTGTAACTCCAAACGAAATTGCACATTGTGTTATAGACAACTGTTTAACATTCTCTACGGTTCCTCAAACACAAAATGCTTATGGAATTTATGCTAACGAAGCAAAATATTTAACCATTAACAACTGCCGTGCAGAAAATGTTCGAAATATTGGAAATACATTTAGTAGCTATGGTATTTATATCAAAAGCAGCGAATATCCAATTATTACAAATACCTCTGCTTATCTATCTGAAGGTGATACAACAGCAGCTGGCTTTTATCTTTTAACCTGCACAAGTGCGCAATTAATCAACTGCGAATCATCTGGAACAAATGCTGCAGATGTAGTACTAGGAGCAGGATATGGATATTACTTTGAAGATACCAACAACAGTCTCATTGATAATTGCCAAAGTATTAACAATGGTGGCAATGGTAGCGTATCTGGTTTCTATGTAAGTTCATGTGTTAATAATAGATTCTTACACTGTACTGCAAATGGCAACCAAACACGTACCACATCTGCAACAGGCAATGCTACTGGATTTGAAACTACTCGAGCAGCAAGCAAAGGTGCTACCATTGCATGTATATTTAAAAATTGTACTGCAATGGGCCAAACAGCACTTGGCTCTATAACCAACTCTGCGGGATTTTTACTTGGAAGCGACACTCGATTCTGTATAATCGAAGACTCTCTTTCTTTTGGTAATAATGGAATGAGCGGATCAGCATATGGCATTTATCTATCAGGAGCATCTCTTTTACGGTGCGTTATTAAAGGGAATAATTGTTTTTCTAACACTGCAGGCAGCACTAGCTCAGTTTTCGGTATTCATGAAGATGAAGTTATTGCTAATACATACACTTTTTTCTTCGAAAACACATGTGCTGGTAATATCAATACAAATACAACTCCAGTAGGTACCGAACTATCATCAAACAAATATACCGTTCCTACGTATGGCACAGATCTAGATACTTATGATAGTACACAATCAAATACAAAAGGATGGAACTTTATAGCTGCTAGTGCTCATGTATAATAAGGTTAAAATATAGGAAATATAAGGTGTTAAAATATAATTTTATTATATATATAATCATTACATTAACACCTTGCTACGGACAAACACGTGGAGTCCAAATCATATATTCGAATCCTTTAAAATATGCGCTTATCGCTCCTCAATCTTTTAAACCAGTGTTACTTAATGAACCTGGCAACTATCATTTTAGTAGTGGAACAAATGTAGATTTTATTACATCCGGTACAATCATTAATATTACTTCCAATAATGTAACGATCAATTTACAAAATTTTACCCTCTCACAAAAAAATGCGGGCTCTTCTAACAAGAATATAACTGGTATTAATATTGCCGATGGACTTTCTAACATAACCATTAAAAACGGTAATATTAATAACATCACCGGAACAGCAATTATAATGGGCCAGAACTGCTTTAATATTACACTTAATAATCTTACTATTGCACAAGCACGCAGCGGCGGTATTGAAGTGCAAACCGGTACAGACACCATGTTTATTAATAATTGCTTTGCTGGTAAAAGTTTAACAAATAAAAAAAACAACTTTGGATTATCTTTAACTTCTAATAAAAACATTACCGTACACAATTGTTCATTTATTGGAGTTCGTGCACCAACAGGCTATAACGCTTTTGGTATAACGGCTACCAACTGCATAGATTGCTCTATCAATAATTGTGCCATAAATAACAATTCCGGAGACACCGTTTCAGGCTTACACCTCAACAACTGTATTGCATTTGAAGTTGATAACATAGAAACAAATGGAAACTCATCAAGTGTGGGGGGAGCGGCGGGCATAGAATGCTCAGGAGGACAAGGAAATACCTTTAAAAACAGTACATCATTCTATAACACGGCAGCCACCAATTCTCGTGGCATTTATTTTCATTCCAATGCAAGTTATAACCAAGTATTTGATTGCACAACCTCGTGTCAAAAAGTGCTCACCACAGGCAATGCATCTGGGATATGTATTACAACAGGAACCAGTAATTGCTTTACCCGCATAACTTCTTTTGGCAACACCGGAGGTTCGTTAACTACCTCAAAAGGCTGTGGAATTATACTTTCTAATACTTACGGAGTAATCGTAGATCATTCCACCTGTAATTATAATAACGGTGGAACAGGAAAAGGATATGGCATTCATCTAATAAATACCTCAAGATGCATTATCGAAGAAAATAAACTGTATTATAATCATGGAACAGCAGGAAGTTGGGGAATTCAAGAAGAAGAAAATTCATTAAGCTTTCTAGCTTCAAACATAGCTTTTGGAAATGCTATAAATTACGGCGTCACTCATTCAACTCTGAACTCTATACAACAGATTAACTTTAAATCTTCCCGCTCTAGTTTAAAAGATAACCGTGGAAATATCGATGTTACAACTTAATAGTCACCATAGAGAGAAAAAATATAATGAACAAATTTAAAGATATATTTATAATTCTAACCCTCAGTTGCATCTTTACTTCTCAAACAGCATCATATGGATCATCAAAACTTGTTACCTATGTGAGTAAAAGTAATTTTATGGCAGTTGGAGCACAAACTTTAGCGAAAACCTTCAATATTACTAGCCCTGGAATATACGTATTAACCGAAGACATCACGTCTGTCTCAACAACTCGAACAATTCTCATTAATTCAAATAACGTTACTGTAGACCTCAATGGCTATACTATTACAGGTAAAACTTACTCCAGTATGAACGGCATTTAATTTGCTAAATATATGAATAATATCTAAATAAAAAACGGAACTATCTACAGCGTAGGTAAATCCGGAATTTTAGTTAATCAAAACGTTCATAATATTAAAATCAGTAATGTTGAATGTAACTCATGCAACATCAACAACGTTGCCACTACCGGTGGTATTACCCTTGCCGGTGCTGTAGATCCAAACGAAATTGCACATTGTGTTATAGACAACTGTTTAACATTCTCTACGGTTCCTCAAACACAAAATGCTTATGGAATTTACGCCAATTATACCAACCATTTAACAATTTCACATTGCCATACCGATAGCGTACGCAATATTGGTAAAACATTTCAGGGAGTTGGTTATTACATTGATAACTGCAAATACCCAATTATTCAAAATTCAAGTGCTTCTCTTTGCGAAGGCGATCTCATTGGAGCTGGATTTTACCTCATAACATGTACAACTACACAAATACAAAATTGTATATCTAATGGAAACGCTTCTTCGCCAACCTATGCAGCATCAAGCGTTACAACCGGAACTGGTGCAGGATTTTATTTTAATGATACTAATAATAGTATTGTTGAAAATTGCAAAGCATCAAATAATAGTTCGGGTGTTACAGCTGCAGGATTTTTACAAGAATCCTGTTTTAACAATCAATTTATAGCATGCACTGCAAGTGGACAATCTGTTTCCAATGCTACCCTTGGAATGGAGGCTGCCGGATTTAGAACAGTGAGAGATACGAGCACTCCCAAAGGGGCTACAAAGGGATGTATTTTTAAAAACTGTAATACTTTTGGTCAACTGGCAAGTACTAATCCAAGCTCCATTGCAGCAGGATTTATTCTAGGTAACGATACACGAACTTCCACTATTACAAATTGCTCTTCTTTCTCAAATGATGGGAATACTAACGGATTTGGAATTGGTATAGAACTGGTATCCACCACTACAAATATCTATATTGAACATTCAAATGTATCTAATAACATCAGTAATGCTAAAAACAAAGGTATAGGAATAAGAGATTCAACAGCAAGCGCTATCAATCTTTTAGCATATAATTTTGCATTCAACAACAGAGATACAATTGGAACACAACCACAAAATAATTATTCATTGAGTTACAGTACAGCAAATGTAATAGCAGACACAGACATAGTAGACCTTGCAAGTATAACGCTACCAACTATTAAAAATATAAGTATTACCCCCTATTAAGATTAAGGACTAACTAAATGAAAAAACAACTCTTTCTCTATTTAGCACTTTGCTTACTTTATATTCTCCCTATTAACGGGCAAGGTTTCATCGATACTAAAAATAGTACAACAGCAACACTAACAGGAGATGCAACTTTTACCGGAGAAAGTACAAACGCTAGCGAATTCTCTTCGATATTAGTGACTGCTTATGGAACACCATCTACTGCAACAGGAACCTTACATGTGGATTTTTCTCCCGACAACATCAACTGGGATAGAACAAAAAGTTTTGCAATAAATGATTTAACACAGGATCTCCACCACTCCCTTTTAACACTTAATCAATATTATAGAATTCGTTATGTCAATGATGCAGTAGCACAAACTGCCTTTCGACTACAAACACTACTTCATACAGAAAAACCGACTGAAACTAATCCCGCAACTGGAATACAATCTATAAGTAATTCTTCAACTACTAATGTTGGCGGACAAACTACTTTAAATGAAGGCGGACAATTAAGCGCTATCGATACAACAGTCACCGTTATTGATGCTACTGTATTTGATAATAATACAACCATTAAAATAGATTCCGAATATATGAGTATCACCAATATTTCAAGCAATGATTTAACAGTCACTCGAGGAGCTTTTAATTCAACCGAAGCAACTCATGAAGATGGTGCTACCGTAACCGGAGTCTACATCGGAGCATCTGAATTGAATACACAACCAGATGTGATGGTAAGTCTTAAAAGTAATACTGCAGGAACTGAATATTTTGATTTTTCAAATGATGGGGTACTTTGGGATACTTTTCCAGTAACGGGATTTACTGTAGCTGCAAATATTCATGAATTTCATACAGCGGTAAAAGGAAAACGATATTTTAGAATAAGATTTGAAAACGGTTCTGCCAGTAAAACAACTAGTTTTCGTGTAAACACTTATTATGGGGTATTTCGACAAGGAAACTTACCATTAAACCAAACTGTTGGGGATGATTCTGACAGTACCATTGTAAGAGCGATAGGTATGGGTAAAGAACCTCAAGGCGCTTATTCCAATACAAAACAAGATGGTTCTGCTTTTAGAACAACTACCAATTTAGGTGGAACAACACTTTCAGGAGAATTAGCATCTGGAGCCACTGGAGCCCAAACTCTTTTTACCGATGTATCTGGTTTTGCTGCTAGTGGTTATATTTATATTGGAACTGAATTTATTGCTTATACTGCTAAGACTGGGACTACTTCACTTACTATCAGTGAACGTGGTGCTTTTGGTACCACTGCCGCAACTCATGCTTCAGCCGCTGTAGTTGGTGGGGCTTATTCAAGCGGTCTTTTAACATTAGAAGGATACACTGAAGTAGCTACAAAAATTTTATGTTCAAATACCGGTCAAATGAGATTTCAATGGTATTCAGACTCTGCTGGAACAGATACCATCAGAACATTAGCACCTCCCTACGCAACTATTAATTCTTATGACTTTTTAGGAGCACCAAGTTTTGGTCCCTATGTTAGATATATCTTTGCAAATACTCAGTCTTCTGACACAACAGATTTTTTCTTTGAAACAGAATTTTATACTAAATCTATATCGGCACAAGTTTTAACACTAAATTCAACAATTGTAAATGGAATGACATCAAACTTGACAAGATCAATCGGAGTTGGTCAGCAACCTGATGGTGATTTTGTAAACACACCTGCAGATGGTAGTGCATTTAACAATGTAAGTGATGGAACCACTACACTAATTGCAAATGCTATTTACACCTCTGCATGGACCGATACTGATGGTTTCAATTTTATTGAACTTTTCATCACAACTGATGTTATTTCTGCAACAAACGGTATTGAAGTTCAATTTACTGATGATGTTCAAACAGGCCAAACCATTCAATTTACTCGATTGTATACATTTAGCTCTACAGACATTAGCACTGGTTATAAAAAAATAACAATACCAACCGCTTTAGATGGCTTTAGAGTTAAATATACAAATGGAGGCACTGGACAAGCAAATTTTTATTTAGAAGCTACGCTTAAAGTAAACGGAATTTTAGACACTGTCAGACTAAACACCGGCTTAACTGATGATTCGGAAGCACAACTCAGCCGATCTGTTTTAGTAGGTAAAAACTCAGCTGGTGATTATAGAAATATATTAATTGGGCCTGATGATTCACTCGGTGTACAACTTCAGGGACAAGGGTCGGTAACTGCATTTGGTGAACTTGCAGTTGCACAACCTCATGCACAAGTAGTTGAACATTTTGCCTATAATGTAAATTCACTTCGAATGGATTCCCGAACAAATCAAAGCGGAGCAATCACTCAATTAGATCGAATGATTAACTTACAAACAGGAGCCGCTGCTGAATCTAGTGCAACTTCACAAACCCGTAGCACTGTTACCTACACTCCAGGAGAAGGAGCTCTTTGTAGGTTTACCGCTCTTTATACAACTGGTGTTGCCAACTCTTATCAATACGTAGGAATTGGAGATACTCAAAATGGATTTTTCTTTGGTTATCAAGGTACCGAATTTGGTGTATGTAGAAGAACAGGGGGGCAACCCGAAGTAAGAACACTCACTGTAAGCTCAAAAGCATCCTCAGCAGACAATGTAACTATTACACTTGATAACCAAATTAAAACTGACGTTGCTGTTACCAGTGGTACCGATACAACAGTTACTGCAAATGAAATTGCTGCTGCTGATTATAGTGATGTTGGCAAAGGATGGACAGCAAAAGCTGTGAATGATACTGTATTATTCCTTTCATGGGATAGCTCTTCACATCCAGGATCCTATTCACTTGCTGATCCAAATGTAACAAGTGCTGCTGGAACTTTTGCATCAACACTTGTTGGAACCGGTACAACCGATACATTTACATCACAAGCCAACTGGAGTATTGATACATTTGATGGTACTGGATCTGGAGGAGTAACTCTTGATACAACTAAGGGAAATGTTTACCAAATACGATACCAATGGTTAGGATTTGGAGCAATTACCTACGCTATAGAAAATGCTTCAACAGGTAATTTTGAGGTATGCCATATTGAAGCCTTTTCAAATTCATCTCTAACTCCAAGTGTAGACAACCCAACTCTACCACTTTTTTATCAAGTAAAAAATGATAGCAACACTACAAATCTTACTCTTAAATCTGGTTCTATTGGGGGATTTATAGAAGGAAAACCAAACCCTTTTGGAGTGGTACGAGGCGTTTCTGCCACAACTACTACTATTGATACAACAGAAAGCCCTATTTTAAGCATACGCAACAGTTTTTTATATAATAGTAAAATCAATAAAGACCCCGTAAAATTAAATTTTATCTCTATGTCAGTTGACCATACAAAACCTATTACTCTAGGCTTTTATGCAAACTCTAATCTTGTGGGAGCATCATTTGCTGATATAGAAACTAATACATCTCTTGTTCAAAAAGACACTTCTGCTACTGGATTTTCAGGAGGAACTCTATTATTTAAACTTGCATTAGGAAAAACAGGAAACGAATATATTTCACTTGTAAACGATCCTGCTTCTGGAATTTTGCAACCAGGAGATGATATTACTATAACTGGTATAACTTCAGCTGGATCTGGCGGAGAAGCAAATGTAAGCCTTAACTTTATAGAGAAAATATAAAAGGATTATTATGATTTGGGTTTTTCTTTTTTTAAGTTTGTCATTTTACTCGACCTCATTCAGCAAAGAACTTTCACTAAAAAAAATAGAAACAATTGCCTCAACATCTGCAAAAGAACCCGAATCAAACATTCTTAAAAACACAGATATAAAGCGCTCTCTTGGCTACATGTTATATGATACACCTGAAACAACTCCACTTGCTGCAAACACTACCTACGTAAGCGAAACGTTAGATATATCAGAATTTAGTTTGATTACTACCGATTTTCATGCCGAACCAAGCACCGCCACGGGTACATTATATTTAGAATTTTCTCCCGACGGTACTAATTGGGATAATTCAACTACATTATTTATTATTGATCCTACTTTAGAATCTCCTCATTCAGTTATTCCTATAACACGCTTTTTTAGAGCGCGCTACGCAAATGGAGTAATCGACCAAACAGCTTTAAGATTACAAGTTCTTTTTCATAGACAAGCCTCAAAAGGTTTAACTGGTAGATTAGAAGAAGGTTTAACTGCAACAACTGATATAGAAAATGTGCGTTCCGTAATCGCCGGTAGAAACCCCGCTGGCAATTACGAAAACGTATTAATTGGATCAGATAATTCTCTGTCTGTTAATATTAAAAATTCAAATACCGCTTTTGGAGAAATAGCAGTAGCAGAACTAACACCAATTTTACAATTAGATTTCATGTATGGCATTCATCCAGGAGTTGTTACCTCTAAAGCAAATAAAAATGGAGTTATAACCACAGAAAACAGCATGCTAAAAATGTCTTCTGGTGCCGCTCCTTACTCATCCGCACTCGCTGTATCTACTGGTAGAATTAGTTATAATCCTGGTCAAGGATCATCTTGTAGAATGAGTGGTATTTTTTCATCAGGAGTAACTGGATCAACTCAATATATAGGTGCAGGAACCGAGTCTAATGGTTTTTTCTTTGGCTATAAAGATGATGTCTTTGGAGTTATGAGAAGAAGCGGAGGCTCGCCCGAAGTACGTACACTTACTGTCTCAACAGCCTCTTCCGACGAAGAAACCATTATCATTACACTTGATGATGTTATAAAAAATAATGTCTCTGTAACTAATTCTAGTGACGCCACAATAACAGCAAACGAAATTGCTGCTGCAGATTACACAGATGTTGGCAAAGGATGGACAGCTCAAGCGCGAGGAGATACGGTTATTTTTCTATCTTGGGATGCAGTTTCTACCCACACGGGTACCTACTCACTTACCAATGCCTCATCTTGCGAAGGAACTTTTACTCAAACCGTAACTGGTTCTTCCCCTTCAGAAGCATTTACCCCACAAAGTAGTTGGAACATCGATAAATTTGATGGTACAGGTAATAGCAACGTAACACTCGATCCAACCAAAGGTAATATTTATCAAATTCACTGGCAGTGGCTTGGCTTTGGAGCAATTGTCTATTCTATAGAAAACCCCTTTACAGGAGTTTTAGAAAAAGCCCATATTGATAGATACTCAAATGCGCACACAATCCCTAGCATCGCCATTCCACAACTTCCTCTTTTTTATAGCGTATCTAACACAACCAACACCTCAAACTTAACTATTTTCTCTGGGTCATCTGCAGGATTTATAGATGGTAAAGAAACCTATCTAGGTGTACGAGGAGGCATAAAAGGTAATAAAACTGTAAATGATACAGAAATTCCTGTTATAACGCTGCGTAACAAATTAGTGCACGATGGTAAAATAAATAATACGTACACAAAAATCAATTTGGGATTTTATGCTTCGAGTCATTTAAAAACAGTAAGTTACAACGTGTATGTTGGCACCACCCTTGTAGGAGCAAACTATACAGCCGCCAATCCTTTTTCTGCTGTTGAGTACGATACTTCTGCAACATCTTTTACTGGTGGAACGTATCTTGGTTCTGTGCTTCTAAGCCCCAAAAGCGATACCGTAATAACATTAAATACCGATCCTTCTGCTGCCATTATTAACCCCGGAGGTCACATGACCTTTACTGCCAACAGTGTAGAAAACGGTACACTTGGTAGAGTTGATACAAGTATAAACTTTATAGAATTACGATAAAACTATTGCGCTAAAATTTCACTCGCGTAAACTAGAACAACTATGGAACAACATTTTACTCACCTTCACCTTCATACAGAATTTTCCCTTCTTGATGGCGCAATCAAACTTGATCGACTCATTGAATTTGGAAAAGAACACAATTTAAAAGCCTTGGCCATTACTGACCATGGTAATATTTTTGGTGCAGTAAAGTTTTTCCAAAAATGTAAAAAGGCAGGAATTAAACCTATTCTTGGCATGGAAGCATATATTACAGAAGATGCTGCCGTTCGATCTACTGATAACAGATACTATCACATGATCATTTTGGTTCAGAACGAAATTGGTTATAAAAATCTCTGTAAACTTATTGCATTCTCCTTTAATGAAGGTTTTTATTTTAAACCTCGTATCGACTATAAAATTCTAAAAAAACATTCAGAAGGCCTTATTGTTACCACAGCTTGCTTGGGTGGGCATATTGCACAACTGTATAAACGTAATGACATCGAAGGTGTACATAAACAGATCGATTGGTTCTTAGACGTTTTTGGCAAAGAGAGATTTTATCTAGAAGTACAACCAGAAGACCAAGAAGAACAAGTAACGTTAAATCAAAATTTATATGCTCTTGCCAAAGAACGCGATCTCAATTTACTTGCAGCCGGTGATTGCCACTATCCTACTTTGGCTGATCACGAAGCACACGAGGTGATGCTCAATATCCAAACACATGGAAAATTAAGTGATCCTGGCAGATTTACATTTGGTGATTGCAGAACCTACATGCGCACTCCCGATCAAATGATCGAAGAATTTAAAGATCATCCAAGCGCAATTTGGAATGCAGGTAAAATTGCTGACATGTGCAACTTTGAATTTGAAATGGGAAAACTACACTTTCCAAACTTTCCGGTTCCTGAACAGTACACAGAAGAATCGTACTTTATACATTTATGTAAACAAGGCTTAGAGCTCTTGTTTCAAAAAGGTTTTATTGCCGAGCAAGAACGAGAAAAATATCACGAACGTCTTGATCTAGAAATAAAATTAATTATAAAAATGGGTTATGTTGGTTACTTCTTGGTAGTAGGTGATTTTATTCAATGGGCAAAAAAAGAAAAAATACCTGTTGGTCCTGGTCGTGGGTCTGCTGCAGGTGCACTTGTTGCCTGGGCATTGCAAATTACCAATATCGATCCACTCAAATACAATTTACTTTTTGAGCGATTTCTAAATCCCGAACGTGTGTCGATGCCTGATATCGATATCGATTTTTGTATCGAAGGCCGAGAAAAAGTTATCGATTATGTACGAGAATTCTACGGACACGATAAAGTTTGCCAAATCATTACCTTTGGTACCATGATGGCAAAAGGCGTCTTAAAAGATGTTGCTCGTGTACTCTCGATACCTTTTGAAGATGCCAACGCACTTACCAGTTTAATACCAAACCAATTAAACATTTCTCTTAAAGAAGCAAAAGAACAAGAACCTCGATTACAAGATATGATCGACGGTAATCCACAAGTTGCACATCTTTTTGAAGTTGCCGAGCGCTTAGAAGGTTTAACACGCCACGCATCTAAACATGCTGCGGGTATTGTTATTTCTCCCTATCGTATTGACGATGTATTACCTGTCTATATCCCTGCAAAATCAGATGACTTGGTAACGCAATATGCCATGACAGAACTAGAAAGCATCGGTTACTTAAAGATGGATTTTCTAGGTCTCAAAACACTTACACTGATCGACCGCACTGTTAAAATGATCGAAAAAAATCATGGTGTAACAATCGACATTGATATGTTGCCTCTTGATGACGAAAAAACATTTGAACTCATTTGTGCAGGTAATACTTCTGGCGTGTTCCAATTAGAATCTGACGGATTAAAAGAAGTATTGCGAAAATTGCATCCGGATAAGTTCGAAGACATTATTGCAGTAAACGCTTTGTATCGACCTGGTCCATTAGGATCTGGCATGGTAGATGATTATATCGAGCGTCGACATGGACGCCAAAAAGTTACCTATTTATTGCCGCAACTAGAAGAAGTTCTTGAAGAAACCTATGGTGTTATTGTGTACCAAGAACAGGTTATGAAGATTGCTTCTATCGTAGCCGGATACTCTCTTGGAGAAGCGGATATTTTGCGTCGAGCCATGGGTAAGAAAAAAGTAGAAGTCATGGTTGAGCAGGCAAAAATATTTGTAGAAAAATCAGAAATATTAAATGTTGATCCAAAAAAAGCAAAAGAACTTTTTGATCTTATGGCCTTTTTTGCCGGGTATGGTTTTAACAAATCACATTCTGCAGCCTATGCACTTATTGCCTATCAAACCGCCTACTTAAAAGCTAATTACCCTACAGAATTTATGGCTTGTTTACTTTCGCTCGAATCAACCAATGCTGAAAAGCTTTCTTTTTATCTAGAAGAAGCAAAGCAAATGGAGATAGAAATTCTGCCACCTAACATTAATAAATCAGATGTTAATTTTAGTGCACATAATGGAAAAATTTTATTTGGTCTTCAAGGTATAAAAAATGTTGGTCTTTCTGCATTGCATAATATTATTGAGCAACGAAAAGAAAAACCATTCGCCGATCTTTTAGATTTATGTGTACGTGTTGATTTGCGTACCGTAAACAAACGTGTTCTTGAGCATCTTACTTATGCTGGAGCATTCGATACTCTTCCAGGAAACCGTGCACAACAGTCTGCAGAGTTTTCTATTATTATCGAAACTGCAGTAGAAAGAAAGCATGCGCTTTTAACTGGCCAAATGGGATTATTCGATACTCCCGATGTTGCTGCCGGAAGATTAAAACCCTATGTGTTTCAACCACTTGCACCCTGGACAGATAAAGAAAAATTAGCAAAAGAATTAGACGTTGTTGGCTTTTATTTAAGTGCCCATCCACTTGATGGTTACAAAAAACAACTCAAACGTTTAACTATGCAACCCTTTGCCGTTTCGCACGAAAAAGCAAAACAGGTAAACACCCTTAGAGATATTCCCATTGCAGGTTTTGGACTCATCAAAGGCAAACGTGTAATCAACACCAAAAAAGGTGATCGCATGGCGTTTGTACAAATAGAAGATTACAGTTCAACCGCAGAGATTGTAGTGTTTCCATCGGTCTTTAAAAAGATAGAAGCATGGCTTGATGAATACACAGTATTCGTTGTTAAAGGTAATGCAGATTTAGGCAGCCCTGGAAAATGCAAAATTTTGGCAAGCGAGATGGTGCCTATAGAGCTGTTCTTTCAAGAATGGAAGCAATTCACTTCTATCACCCTTCAATTGCCTATTACAGATATTCCTGACATAGAAAAAATTCAGGAGCTGTTACCCAAAGGCAAAGCTCCATTGCATATTGCGTTTCATGAAAATGGAAAATCATTAACATTACGGACTAAAAAAACAATTGCCCTAGACATTCCAATAATAGAACAGCTAGAGCAATTTAATATTAAAGTTCAATTACAAACGTAATTATTTAGGTTTTACATTCGTACACTGACAAACAGAGCCTTTCTTACTCTTATTCTTACTCCAATTACCTTTATAAAACTTATATTTTTTTTGTTTTGCACATACAGCATAACATCCACCTTTTCTATCTGATGGAGTAGCAGGGTCTCTATCACTTGCAGTTAAAAAAACTTGTTCTGTTTTTACAGGTATAGTTTTTGCTACCTCACAACACTGACAAATTGTATATTTAGCTAAGGAATTTTTTGAATGGGGTCCCTGCCACCATCCACTAACTTTTTTATTTACTTTTTGTTTTGCACATACAGCATAACATCCACCTTTTTTATCATGTGGAAGAGCGTCTTTTGTATCCCAAAATAATTGTCCTGCATTGATAGATTTACAGCTAGTAGATGCTTTACTCACTGCTTGTACCGAACCAACCGCACTAAACAAAAGCGCCACTGCTAACATTAACTTCTTCATTCTAACCTCCTTTTTCTCCACTATTTTAATTGGGAGAAGTTTGTTTACTTACCTCCATGATAAGTTTGAATATTCAAGATAGCATAACGGGAATACCAAAAACAAGAGCTTTACTTCCTAAAGCTTATATCGAAGCATTTTAAGCTTATTTTAAATCAAAAAAATTGCCCTCGATATTCCGTAGAACACAAAGAGCAATAGGAGGTATAATTTAAAAATAAGCTTAATACATTCTAATATAAGCTCTAGACTATAAAACTATTGCTTCTTAGTCATCCAATTTAGTATCCTAACTATTATATGCGAACAGTTCGCATGCTTTTAAACTCAAAATAACCTTGGAGGTTAGAATGATGAAGAAACTTATATTAGGAATCGCACTATTACTGGTAGCAAACAAAATGCCCGCACCACATGGACCTGTTTATCAATCCCCAGCAGAACGTGCATATTTAAAAGCACATCCCTCTAAACCTTATGTTAATCCTTATAGTAATTTTACACACGTTTCTATTGGCATGAAGTGTAATAAGATAGAGCAAAGTTCTGGAAAATCTTATGCTAGTTATCCATGTTCAAAAAATACCTGTAACGCCGCATGTAAAAAAATAGGCAAAACATGGACCTCAGGAATGCAAGATCAAACTACTAAAGGTAAAGTTAAAGGAAGAACATGTGCATGTGCTGATGTAACAAAACCGAACCCAATAGGAATTAAAACAAAAGCCGATGCGATTGATCCTATCGATACATCAGTAGAAATACCAAATCCAGATACAATTCTAGAAACATTACTACAACAAACCAAAGGTACACAGTGCGTTAAAGGTAGCTATAAAAAAACATGCTATAACTGTTCATGTACCAAATCTCACATAACTTGTATGTGTCAAAATCAAGAAGATCAACCACTTATAAAAACAACACATAAACGTAATGATGTAGGAACAGGACTTGCTAATATAAATGGAAGCTTAATGAATCCAACCGAATTTGCAGCATATAAACAAGCACATCCAACATATGCAGTTGCAAGAAAAGCATTACATAAAAACCTTATTTGGAAGGCATACCAAAATGCTTTAGAGGTATCAAAATCTCTTAAAGCACTTATGAAAGGTACTAAAGCTTGGAAGAGATACAATCAAGCTCAACCTAAAAATATAACATCTACTCATGCTGTTTATGGCGAATATCAAACGGACCGCCTAACTGAGATGCCTGAAAGAGAACAATATCATCTCACAGGAGCAAAAATGACTATACAACAAGATAATAAATATCCAGCGAAGCCAAAGGTTACAGGAGCAAAAATGACTATACAAAAAGATAATAAATAAGAATTAAAATAAGCACATGAGTTTAATTACTTATGTGCTTATTTTTAAACAATATAAATAACCATGGAGGTTAAAATGATGAAAAAACTATTTTTAAGTTTACTACTAACACTACCTTTTGTAGCTCATGCAGCACTCAATAAAAGAGACGTTGCTCAACTTAACCACTATGTACTATCAAAAGAACACGGGGAACATAATCTTAATCCAGAAGAACTGTATCATGCGCTTAATAGCGCCTCTGAACAAAATCAGATAAATACGTTACACAAAACCGATTACTTTAAAGATAAAAACAAATCACTCAGCACTCTTATACAATTTCTATTTAAACAAATAGGTGCAAAAAACTTAACTCCTTCAGGAAAATTCATTTCCGGAGCAGGTCCACAATTATTTTCCTGTAATTGTATTGGAATTCCGCAACGTGTTTATAATGCTCTTATTATGACATTGCAAACGATTCATACATGCGAACAAAAAGACTCCCTTTCTTATATTAGTTTAGGTTCTGGATACTTATTGCAAGACAGTTTATACCTTTCCGCTTTATCAAAATTAGGTATAAAAAATGAAAACATATATATATATTTGATAGATACTCTTTATGAATCACAATATACTGCTGCAAACGTACAGAAATCTTTAGAAAAACTAAAAAAAGATACAGGGTATACAAAAATTATACCTATTCCTTCGAGTAAAGATTTTGAAGAATCACTTCTTGAAGATACAAAGAACACCAACATTGTTTTTGCTCTTGCAGATCCACCAAACGGTAATCATGGAATAGTAAAAGTTTTTAACACCTTACAAGCAACTTTAGAAAAAACAGCAAAACAAAATAAAAAACAAAGTATTGTAAGTTTAATGGCAAACCAAAAAGAAGCCGGAGCTATACTATTTAAGTTAACTACTAACGCAAAAATAACTATTGATGAAACACTTTCTTGCCAAGCTTGCCCACTAGCAAAACCTATTAACCCTAAAGCAGTAGCCATCCAAGCTGCATCTGCTGCGGCACCTGCAACAACTCCACTAAGCCAAGAAAAGAAAGAAGAATTATTAAATTTAATTTTAACAGAACAAAGAACAAAAGAAGATGTTTTAAAAAATAGAAACCCATCTCAAAGAACCGAACTAGAAGAGTTCTTAAAAGAGTTAGGACTTTAACATTATTGCTTTAAATACTCAGCGGCATCTTTGTGCCACATGGCATTAAGCGCTTTAAGATCAGAAAGAAATAATTGAAGTTCCGCATCTGAACCGAATCGTAATAAACCATCCAGAACTTTATACAAGTACTCTGTGATGGTTTTTTGCTGTGTATATTTATGGGTGATAGCGGCAAAGATAAGCTTTTTATACATATCTATTTTTTCCGCTCCATCAAGCTGATCTTCGCATACTTTGAGAACCGCAATCGCTTTTGCAACAAATCCATTAGAAAGATATTTTAAATAAAGCTTTTTTTGATAATAAACAATTTTGCTCTCATCTTTAAGTTCCGAATAAAGCATAACAATTTTTTCTAAGAATTCTGTCTTTTGCTCAAGCGCAATAAGCTTTTCATACACTGCGCTCGCTTCTATGACATTACCCTCTTTATAGAACATATGAGCCGCGCTTACATATTCTGTTAATGCCTGAGAATCTTCGAAAAATGAAAGTATGTCTGCTTCTAATTGCTTAACAAATGGTTTGTTATCGAGAGAGTAGGTTAAAAGACGTAATAAACTCAAAGCTCGTTCTTTTTCTCCACGCCCCACACATTCAGCTAATTTGAACCATGCGACGCTCTGTTTCTGTAATGATACTGGTTTCATAACTTGCTACCTCTTGCTCATCCTTTTTTAAAAACTATGTTTTTTACCATAGTATATTAAGAAACAGAAGAGAAGAATTAAGCATAAATTTTACTTTTAAGGTTAATTATTGTTGACAAATTACCTGGGGATAGTACCTTAAGAACATCTTTTCTCTGTTATTGTAATAAATAACATGTTGTAGCCGGGGTAGCTCAGTGGTAGAGCATGTGCCTGAAGAGCACAGTGTCGATGGTCCGATTCCGTCTCCCGGCACCAAATTCCAAACCATTCTTATTTCATTACTTTCTTAAAATTGCCAACCTTAGCTCGGTCTGCTAGTATTTCAGAATAAGCTAAAAGATATCACAAAGCCCGGATGGCAAAAGCATGAAAAAAATATTTTCGGAAATAAGTTCTCTCCAAAAAGCATCTCAAAAAGCACTTGAGTCTGTTAAATCAACCAAAGATCTTGAACAAGCACGCGTAGAATTTTTGGGAAGAAAAGGCAAGATTGCTCAATTAATGCCAACACTCAAAACTCTTTCTGTAGAAGAAAAACGAGAAGTTGGTCCCCAAATTAATCAACTTAAACGGACTGTAGAAGATCTCTTTTTAAGCAAACAACAAGATTTACTCGAAAAATCTTTTGAGCAAGAAGAAGAAAAACATAAGCACTTTGATGTAACCGCATACAAAACTGATCAATCTCGAGGATCTCTACACCCTTACACGCATCTTACACGAGAAGTGTGTGCCATATTTAAATCGATGGGGTACGAAGTTCTTGATGGCCCAGAAGTTGAAACTGAAGAATATAATTTTGATGCTTTAAATATTCCGGCCGATCACCCTGCTCGTGATATGTTTGATACCTTTTGGTTGAATATCCCCGGACTCTTAATGCGAACGCATACTTCGACCGTACAAATTCATGCAATGAAAGAGAAAAAGCCTCCGTTGGCTTTGATTGTACCCGGACGCGCATATCGTTATGAAGCAACCGATGCTTCTCACGATTTTATGTTTATGCAACTTGAAGGATTGGTTATTGCAGAAAACATTTCTATGTCTCACTTGATTGCAACCCTCAAAACGTTTTTACAAACATTATTCAATAGTAAGAAACTTTCTATTCGTGTTCGTCCAGGATTTTTCCCATTTGTTGAACCAGGCATAGAGTTCGACATCACCTGTCCATTCTGTACCAAAGGTTGTGCAACATGTAAGCATACACGCTGGATAGAAATGCTTGGTGCTGGATTAGTACATCCAAATGTTTTAAAAGCATGTAAAATAGACTCTAAAAAGTACACTGGATTTGCCTTTGGATGCGGACTAACACGTTTGGCAATGCTAAAATACGGCATCAACGATATTAGACTTTTACATTCAGGACAGGTATCTTTTCTGGAACAGTTCTAAAAAAAGACTCATTAAAGAGATTAGTTAAAGGAGCGTTGCTATGGACATAGAAAAAGTAGTCATTCCAGCAGCTGGTAAAGGAACACGTTTTTTACCTTTCACCAAATCCGTACCCAAAGAGATGCTCCCATTGCTCGAAAAACCCGCTATTCAATATATTATTGAAGAAGGTTTACAAGCAGCAATCAAAAATTACATTATTATCACAAGCTCAGGAAAGCAAGCTCTGGGAGATTATTTTGATGCAAAACCAGATCTTGATGAATTTCTAAAAGAAAATAACAAAGAAGGTTTACTTCGAGGACTCGAAAAAATAACACGCTCTACGCAGTTTACCTATATTCGCCAAGCAGAAGCTCTTGGGCTTGGACACGCAGTTTCATTGGCAGAACAGTGTATTAACAAAGAATATTTTGGTGTTATGCTTCCCGACGATATTTTAGTAGGAAAACAATCTGCCCTTGGTCAACTTATGCGCATTGCTCGCCAAGAAAAAGGCAGTGTTGTTGCAGTACAAGAAGTTCCTATTGATTGCATTTCTTCATATGGAGTTATCGATATCAAGCAACAGATCACTCCACATTTATTTCAAATTTCTAATCTTGTAGAAAAACCTGCTCAAAAAGATGCTCCATCAAATCTTGCTATAATTGGTCGCTATGTTTTATCTCACAAAGTATTTAACTCTCTTGATCATGTAAGCACTTATAGCACAGAAGAAATTCAATTAACCGATGCAATAGCCCATATGATCCAAAACAACGAAAAAGTTTTTGCCTACAAAGTTCAATCTATGCGTTATGACGTAGGAACTCCAATAGGATGGATAAAAGCGATTATTGGACTTGCTCTACAGCATCCACTTTATGCTCCCCATATAAAAAGCTTTATTGCAGATTTAGGAACAGCCGATTCTTATATATATAATCAATCAAAAAACATTGAACACATTGTTTAAGTTGTTATAAGAAATCCCTTTCTTACAACACTTTTTAATGAGATTTTTATTTTTTTAAAAAAGTATTGCAATTAGAAAACCTATCATGGTATCTTTAATTCTATAATGTAATTTATAGAAAAGGAGATAGGGGAAATGAAGGTTATACATTTCGTTATATTTATTGTCGGTATATTTTTAGTAGCTCAAACATTCTTAACGGCTTGCCCAACACCATATTACGAAGAACTCACAAGAGAAAAACGGGAAGTTGAAGAAAGTTTTCAGTCTGAATCGAGCGCATCATGAAAAAACTACTACTCACCATACTTCTTTTAGCACCTTTCTTTTCAAACGCATCACCACATTGCACATCATGGGAAAGAAAAGATTTTAAAACTGGCGTTATTCACAGCAATGCTCAATTTCATATAGATGATTGCTCGTGTCATTGCAATGGACCACGGACTGAGAAAAACATTTGTTTAGAGTGTGGGCATGGGCATAGCCAAAAGCCCTTTAAAGAAGAATTAGAAAACGATGTTGATGATGTTGAAGGTTACTTTGATAAATTTAAAGATTACGCGGTTGATTTAGTAACTACGATCACAGGCAATCGATAGATTAACCAATCAACCAATCCAAAGCTTTTTCTGCTCCAGTAACTACAGAATCAAGTGCATCATCAACAGTATCAAGCGCACCTTCTATAGCATTGGAAACCGCATTAACTACAGCATCAATATCATCATCAACTTGTTGACCTAGGTCTTTTTTTTCAGGCTTTTTTTGTTCATCTTGCTTGTGATCAATTCGCATAAATTCACCGTCGCTGGATAGTATAAGCATTCCACATTGCTGCGATTTTTTTTCTTTTCCAATCTGCCCTTTTGCTGCTTGCAATGCAATAATAGCTTGTTCTGATGTACGCATATCATACATCTCTTTTTTTGAAAATATCAAAATAGTTTCGCCATCTGAATCTGATTGCACTTCTGGACTATCAGCAGCGTTGAGGCTAACTGAAAGCATTAGTATTAAAAATAATTGTTTTTTCATTTCCCACTCCCCTTTGAGTTAAAAGATAATAAAAATGGTAGCACGGTATCTGGGTTTAATGAAAGAGAGTCTATCTTTTGCTTGATTAAAAACTCAGCAATTTCTGGATGATCCGATGGCGCTTGCCCACAAATACCAATCGGTTTTTTCGCCTTATGTGCACCTTTAATAGCCATCTCAAGCATAATTTTTACCGCAGGATCTCGCTCATCAAAGAGTGCTGAAAGCAATCCAGAATCACGGTCAACCGATAGTGTTGTTTGTGTTAGGTCGTTTGACCCTATAGAAAATCCATCAAAGTATTTTGCAAATTGATCGATTAATAAAACATTAGAAGGCAATTCACACATCATGTAAATTTTTAATCCATTTTTACCAGACTCAAGATCGCGACTTTTTAAAATAGCGATAACCTTTTTTGCCTCTTCCAGCGTACGCACAAAGGGAATCATCACGCTCACATTATCCAGTCCCATCGACTCACGTACATACCTTAATGCTTCACATTCTAATTCAAAAGCTGGTTGATAATTTTTATGATAATAACGAGACGCTCCACGCCACCCAATCATAGGGTTTTCTTCTTGTGGCTCAAATACATCTCCTGCCAATAATCCACGATACTCATTACTCTTAAAATCAGAAAAACGTACGATTACTGGTCGTGGATAAAACGAAGCAGCAATGGTTCCAACACCTTGTGCAAGTTTTTCTATAAAATAATCTTGTGGATCTTGATAACCTACAGTTTTTTGAGCAATTTTCTTTTGTACTGTTTTGTCTGTTATCGCTTTTGGATCTATAAACGCCATAGGATGAATTTGAATATCATGCGCAATAATAAATTCTATACGCGCTAACCCAACCCCATCAACCGGCAAATCAGAAAGTTTATAGGCAAGATCTGGCGATGCAATATTAAGCAACACTTTGACCGGTGGCTTTTTAATATTCTTTACTTGAGTAACTGTTTTTTTAATAGCAAGATCACCTTTGTATACAATGCCACCTGAACCTTGGCTACAATCGATAGTGACTTCTTCCCTATCCTTTATTTTTTTCATTGCACCCGCAGCACCAACAATTGCAGGAATACCAAGCTCACGACTTACAATGGCAGCATGACACGTTCTTCCACCGCTTTCTGTTACAATAGCAGCGGCTTGCTTCATAATCGGAACCCAATCAGGATCGGTAATACGGGTAACCAAAACATCACCTTTGCGCATTTTCTCTATGTCTTTAACATGCCGAATAATACATGCTTTGCCTTGTGCAACTAATTGACCAATGCTTTGACCTTCAACCAATACTTGAGCTTCTTTTTTATTTTTGATTGTGTAATCAATAATTTCGTGACCTTTTTTGCGCATTGTATGCACTGTCTCTGGACGTGCTTGCACAATATATAATTTTCCATTCTTACCATCTTTTGCCCACTCAATATCCATTGGACAAAATGAACCCTTAAGCTTTGAATAATGATCTTCGATAGTCACTGCAAAATCGGTTAATTGCAAAACTTCTTCATCTGTTAAAGAAAACTGCACAGCATCTTTTTGATCTACTTTTTCATTAACTACTGGTTTGCGAATAGTACCAAATACTTTTTTTATTTTTTTACTACCGCACTCTTTACGAATAATAGAATGAAAACCTTTTCTATGCGTTGGCTTAAAAACATGGAATTCATCAGGAACTACCTCTCCCTTTACAACTGTTTCTCCCAAACCATACGAAGACGTAATAATCACACTTTCTTTAAACCCAGTCTCAGTATCAATGGTAAACATAACTCCTGCACTAGCAAGATCAGAACGAATCATATGCTGTACTCCCACAGAAAGAGCAACATCAAAATGATCGAATCCTTTCTCCATACGATAAATAATTGCTCGGTCGGTAAATAGTGAGGCCATACTCTTTCGACATGCTTCTAAGACATTTATGACCCCTGAAACATTAAGATAGGTTTCTTGTTGACCGGCAAAAGAAGCATCAGGCAAATCTTCTGCTGTTGCCGAAGAACGAACAGCTACCGAACAATTATCGATTCCTGATTCTTTGCTCATACTTTTATAAGCCTGTGTAATTTCTTCTACCAATTTTTTTGGCAACGGCGCTTTGGCTATAAGTTCTCGAGCCTTTTTCCCAACTCGAGCTAAATTTTTGATATCACCCTGTTTTTTGAGTGGCTTTAAAAGTTTTTTAAGAGCATCAAGTAATATATTGTCTGCTATATGAAATCGATATGCATCGGCGGTTACTGCAAATCCACCCGGTACTGCAACACCTTGAGATCCAAGATCTTGTATCATTTGACCAAGAGAAGCGTTCTTTCCACCCACTTGGGCAATATCTTTAAGCTGTAAGTTTTTAAACTGTTTAATGTACTTCATTTAATTACCACCCTTGGTTTTCTAAGAGAACAAATATTGGATAAGATATACTGGCATTAGGCCTATTTTGCAACCGAAACCCTAAAAGAAACTTGCAGTTTTTTATAGTCTACGGTACTCTTACTTTTATTATTAATCCTTAAAAACACGATGAGGAGGCAACAATGAACGAGTCCTATATACATCGTTCGAGCCAATTTACCCAAAAAAATTCTTTACAATCACACTCTGTGATTATTTCTTCTATGCCTGTCATGTTTGTCATTGTCATGATGATTATGTCCACTCTCGTGGCTTTCTAATCTCTTCCTCTTTTTTTAGTATATAATTTTTTTTTTTACTTTCGAAAGAACTTTCT
Organism: Alteromonas naphthalenivorans; assembly: GCA_047631715.1. Lineage (GTDB taxonomy): Bacteria > Babelota > Babeliae > Babelales > CAIQNR01 > CBFHTA01. The sequence goes on along the minus strand of JBLICC010000001.1, from coordinate 32,399 downwards.
TATGAGAAATGTTTTAAAATCTACGGTTGTAACTGCTGGTTTAGCTATCTTTTCTATGCTTTTTGGTGCAGCTAACCTTATGTTTCCTGTACAAGCTGGTGTTAATTCTGGTGATAAATTTATTTGGGGAATTGCAGGTTTCTTAACCACAGCAGTACTACTCCCTGTAATTGGGCTTATTGCCGTAATTTTATTTGATGGAAACTATAAAACTTTTTTTAACCGACTTGGTAAAATACCAGGATTTTTATCAGTTGCATTTTGTATGGCTGTTATTGGACCCTTCATTGCAATGTCTCGAATTGTAACACTTTCCTATACAATGCTTTTACCTTTTCTTCCACATGTTTCACTCCCTATATTTAGTGTAGTATTTTGTGGAATAACGTTTCTTGCAACCTATAGAGAAAACAAAATCATTGATCTTTTAGGTCATGTTATTAGTCCTGCATTGCTTATTTCTTTAGGTATTATTTTGATAAAAGGAATGCTCCACCCAACAACACTTGTTCCTGTAGCGGCTAGCAACTGGAATATATTTTATGAACAAGCAAAACTTGGATACGGACATTTAGATCTACTTGGTGGTATCTTCTTTGCTTCTATTGTTTTAACCATTCTTAAAAAAACAATGAAAGATCATAACGATTATGATGTAAAAACTCTTGCATGGACCGCAATGAAAGCAGGATTATTCGGTTGTACACTCTTAGGTTTTGTCTATACCGGAATGGCTTTCTTAGGCGCATTTTACGGAAAAACAATTCAAGCTTCTAATGGTGCTGAACTGTTTAGTCGTATCTCTTTTAAAATTATGGGAACACATGGTGCCTTTATTATTGCCATAGCGGTTGCAATGGCCTGTTTTTCTACCATTATTGCTCTAGCAACAATACTTGCAGAATATGTACAAGTTGAGTTAACTAATAATAAAGTTGAATATATTCCATGCTTAGTAGGCGTATTAGGATTTACAAGTATTCTTTCATGTTATGGACTAACTACTATTATGGAGCTTTCTATGCCTATTATAGAAACATGCTATCCTGTAATTATTGTTATTACACTTCTTAATATTGCATATAAATTATGGGGATTTACACCTATCAAAATACCAACGGCAATTGCACTGGTAGCATCTATCTACGTTAATTTTATGTAAGTACTATGAGTCCCTTACCGTCTTCATTACCTTATAAAGTGTAATACTACGGTAAGGGACATCTTATAATCTGGAGGCTCATCATTATGAAAAAAATTATCGCATTACTTTTATTGCTACTTCCCACACAAGGTATATCTTCTGAATGCACTTACAGTTCAATCTGCTATGCAACAATCTGCATAATTGGAGAATCAATTGTTTGTGCCCCTATAAAATGTACAAAAACATTATTCAAACAAGTTCGCTATAATCAGCCCATGCGCAGCAAATCTCCTCTTCTTGCTAAAACTCACACCTTCCAGACTATTAACGAAAAAAAAGTTCTTTACCAGCAGCCCACATATTCTGTATTAGACTACGATTCAGAGGAATCAAGCTCTGATGAAGGTTTGTATATTGGTCCTCGAAAAAAAAATTTAATATAACAACTAAGAGTTAGAAAGATATTCTTTAACACCTTCAGTTGTTGCATCTAATGCGGTTTGTCCTGTTTCCCAGTTTGCTGGGCATACTTGACCATTTTTTTCATGAAATTGTAATGCATCCAGAATACGCAATGATTCGTCAATGTTTCTTCCCAATGGCATGTTATGAATAACAGCAGCTTGCACAATGTTATCTTTATCAAGTACAAACAATCCACGCAACGCCATACCAGAAGCTTCATCTAAAACACCGTAATCTAAAGCCATTTTTTTACAATCATCAGCAACCAATGGATAAGTGATCCCTTCTACGCCGCCTTCTTTTTTTGGTGTTTTTAACCACTTTTGATGACTCTCTACAGAATCGGTAGAAACCCCTACCACTAATGCATTACGTTTTTTAAATGCATCAAGTTTTGTTTGAAAAGCATGTAACTCTGTTGGGCACACAAAAGTAAAATCCGCAGGGTAAAAGAAAATAACTTTATACGTATCACCTAAATCTTTAAGGCAATACTGTTGTTTAACAGTAGAACCTTCTACAACCGGACAACTAAATTCTGGAGCCTTTTGACCAACTTTAATCATATAACTATCTTTCAATTTTGAGGTATCTCTATTTTTATATAAACTGAGCTAAGTGTAACAAAAAAAGAAAGGTCACTCTATGGCAAAAACAGCTTCGCTTGTTTTTGTTTTATACGATGGAATCGAACATTCGATATTTGAAGGGCAAGTCCTTGACCCTTTACTCAAAAAGCTAGGGCGTAATAAAACTCTTACAGCCACGCTTGTCTCTTTCGAAAAAAAATATCCATCTACACAAAAAATTAACCGATTAAATAAGTTACACCCACGACTCTCTCTTAAACTTTTTAAAAAAACTATTTTTTTAGGATGGCCTTCTCTTGCGCTTGGGGCATGGCAACTCAAAACATTTCTTACGGTACTTACACACTATTCACTCATAGCTCGTGGACCTCTTGCAGGCCTTATCACACAAAGAGCACTTACCAGCCATTGCATGAATCTTACACTACAAGCTCGCGGACTGCTTGCAAAAGAATATGCCTTTAGTACTACAAACAGTTCTTTTTTTACTTATTGGTTACATAGATTACGCACCTATCAACTTGCTTATTGGGAGCAAGAAGCATACACCTACAAAGCAACTGTGGCGTTTAAAATACAAATCGTAAGCAAAGCATTACAAGACTATCTCATAACAACCTATACCCTACCCAGTAAGATCTTTACTTATAATCAACATGACGATACCCCCATAGCAATAAAACCCGCACAACGCACAACACTTAGATCAGCATTGCGTACTAAATTAAAAATACCCTCAAATGCTTATGTGTACGTCTATAACGGATCTGCAAAACCATGGCAATGCCCCACTCAAACTATTATATTTTTTAAAGATCAACTCAAAAAAAAACCAAATTCTTTTTTATTGCTACTAACTACAGATCTAAAAATATTTAAAAATATATGTAAACAAGAAAAGCTTTGCTTAAGCTGTTATAAAATTATTACCGTTTCTCATAAAAATATTTTATCGTACTTATGCGTTGCTGATGAAGGAATTTTATTACGAGAACAAAATATTCTTAATTGGGTGTCTCGCCCTACCAAATATCTTGAATATAAAGCCGCAGGATTACCAGTTATACACAATAATACTATTGCCTTTGTTCAACAAGAAGGTTGACATTAACCCCTCTTTTTTGGCACATATACAAAGATATGTTTATAAAAAGGAGACATTCTATGAAACGGTTACTTTTTTTTTCCAGTTTTATCATTCTTGCGCTCTATGCAGCACAACCTCAACCAATAGCGGTTACTCCCATTCCAGGAACTCCTAATGGTCTACGCCAAACACCTTTGCATTCTCTTGTTGGAGGCCCTCATCCTACAAGAAATGAACCTGCACAAGCGCAACAAGAACAGCAGCAACAACCACCTGTGCTCGGTACTCCCATTCCAGGAACCCCTAATGGCCTGCGCCCAACGCCTGTAAACCCATTAGCTGCATTACGAAACCAACAAGCAGCTACAAGACGCGCAGCAGCACAAGCGGCTCGCCCACAACAAGCTCCGGCATTTCAAGTAGCACAATTTCAACAGCAGCAACCACAAAATGCACCTGGCCAACCCCAACAAGCTCTAGCGCAAGTAGGTGTTCCTCAACAATCGGCAGCAAATCCAGCTACTATTAATGTTATTAATCAAACGGGGCAAGATATTACACTTCGTGGACTCAATGCGGCTAATCAACCAATTAATATACAAAATCTTGATGGTAACACTACGGCAACTCGAGCAATTATTCCTCAAGGCGTTGTAAACATTTTTGTTCAAAGTACCAACAATTGTACACCGATTCCAATTGCCAACGGCCTAAAAGCAATTACTATTGCAAACCAAAATGCCGGACGTTATGTTATTCAACCGCTTATTCCTCAATACGAAAATTATATCTTTATTTATAATGGATCACCAAACCAACAAGTAGCATATGTACAATTAACTATCCCACGTAATACATTATTTTCAAGTGTATTTGGAGGAACAGAAAATATTACTATAAGTAAAACTCTAGACCCCTTAACCACTCATCTTATAGAAATACCAACGCTTGCTCGCTTAAATGCAAATGATGGTTCAAATGTTACAGAAATAACCCCTCAAAGAATACAACTTCTTACTCCTGGTACAAACAACATAACGCTTAGAACTATTAATAATCCTAGTGCTCATAATAGCTTTGTTATTACACAAGCTAATGACCTAGTACCAATGTAATTAAAGTCATCCACCATAACATGAAGAGCCGTCCTTTACCGGACGGCCTTTTTTTAACTTACAAATCAATCATCCTGAGTGGCTCGAGACAAAGTCGAGAGTTGTATCGAAGGACCATCCTTTAAATAAATAACCCTGCAACCATCGCTGTCAGCAAGTTAGAGAGTGCGCCACCAAGAACAGCGGTTAAACCAAGCTCGGTAAGCCATTGACGTTTTTCTGGAACAAGCGCACCAATACCACCAACCTGAATACCTATGCATGAGAAATTAGAAAAACCACACAATGCATAGGTTGTAAGTTCTTGCACTCGTGCTGGCAAATGCATATCAACCATTTTGTAATATGCTAGAAACTCATTAATAGCAACTTTGGTTCCTAATAATTCTGCCACTTGAGTTGCATCAGTACCAGTAAAACCAAGTAGATAAGCAAACGGATAAAACAACTTTGCAAAAACAACATCGAGCGTAAGACACGGCACGTTAAAACCATAAGAATTAAGATACGTACATGTTCCACCAAGAATGCCATTTAACATAGCCATCAGCGCTATAAAGGCTAACAACATAGCACCCACATTAAGCGCTAACTGTAAACCATCCGATGTACCTGTAGCAATTGCATCAAATACATTTGATGAACTGTGTTCAAATGATACTTTGCCATCTTCTTTTTCAACATCTTCTGTTTCTGGCAATAAAATTTTTGCAATCATAATTGTTGCAGGAATAGCCATAACACTTGCTGTTAATAACGACTTAATCGGCGCACCCATCGATGCATAAATAGCTAAGATAGAACCACTGATTGTTCCCATACCACTAACCATAACAACAAGTAGCTCAGACTTGGTCATATTTTTTAAATAGTTACGAATAAGCAATGGTGCTTCTGTTTGTCCCAAAAAGCTATTAGAAATTGCGCACAAAGTTTCTGCGCCAGTAGTTCCCAAAATAGGCCGTACCACTATACCAAGACCGCCCACAATACGTTGTACAACGCCAAGATGAAAAAGCAATGCCGTAAACGCACCAAAGAAAATAATCATAGGCAAAATTTGAATTGCAAAAACAACACCCCATGGAGTCTGTGCTCCATTTGCCAAATTACCAAACAAAAAGTTTATACCTTCTGAAGCATATTTATACAAATAGCCAACGCCATTAGAAAGTGCTTGTAAAAAGTATTGGCCACCACTTGTTTTAAGTGCAAGAAATGCGATTACAAATTGCATAGCAAGTGCATTGCGAACCAATTTATGATTAATTTTTTTCTTGTGACGCGAACAAACATACGCAATACCAATAATAACTGCGATGCCTACAAGATTAAGATAACGATTGTACTCAAGTAAGTACGAATAAAGTGACATACAAGCCCTTTTAAAAAGAATTATATAAGAAAGTAATTAACGACATGTCACTAGTATACGGAAAAAAAAATAAAATACAGGACTTGATTTTTATAAAAAAAGGGATGCAAGAAAGCACCCCTTTAAAATTACTAAAAAATAAAAAAGTTATACTGCTTCTTCTTTATCTTTTTTATCTTTTGAAGCTGCAGCAAGCTTTGCAACAAATGTTTCGATAGCTTCTTTTGAAAACTCAGTATCTTCTTTTAGATCTTTAAAAAATGCATCAACATCTTCATCTGAAATTTCTAAAGTATCTTCTCCAGTTGATTGAGCATGCATTTTTGCTGCATCTTTAAATGCTTTTTTTGGGCACTCAGTTTCTTTAACAACTTCAACTGTTTTTGTTGTTTCTGTAGAAACTTCTTCTGCTACAACAAAAGACGCGCTCAATAATAATGCTAATGATAAAACTTTTACAGACTTGTTCATAATCTTCCCTTAATTTAATGATATTTTAACTTTGCTTATACAAATCATAAACCTATTTGGGAGTATGCCAAGAGCTCAAACGAGTGTCAAACTAAAAAATATTATGAAAATTTAAAAGGCTTCTTACGACGCTCTTCTTTATCGTGCTCTTGGAGCGCAACAACAATCTCATCGAGCTGACCAGTCATAATAACATCAAGCTTCTTGAGTGTTAAACCAACTTGATGGTCAGTGATTCTATTTTGAGGATAGTTATAGGTACGAACTTTTTCTGCTCGCATACCAGTACCAACCAACTCTCTACGTTGCTCAGACATTTCTGAATCTTTTTTTTCTTGATGTGCTGTTACAAGACGAGAACGAAGCATCTTCATAGCTTTTGCTTTATTCTTATGCTGAGATCGTTCATCTTGACACGTTACCACAACCCCCGATGGAAGATGAGTAATACGCACTGCTGAATCAGTAGTGTTAACATGTTGTCCACCAGCACCACTCGCACGATACACATCAATACGTAATTGATCTGGAGAGATAGTAACATCTACTTCATCAACTTCTGGCAATACCGCAACGGTTGCTGTTGATGTATGCACTCGACCCGCAGACTCTGTCTCTGGAACACGTTGCACACGATGAACTCCAGATTCAAACTTTAAATATCCGTAAATATTACGACCTTGAATATTTAAAACAACTTCTTTAATTCCACCAAGATCAGTTTGATGTAAACTTGCAATCTCTGCACGCCATCCCTTAGACAATGCGTAGTTGGTATACATTTTAAGTAAATCACCAGCAAACAAAGCTGCTTCTTTTCCACCCGCACCCGCACGGACTTCAAGAAACACATCTTTTTTATCAAAAGGATTAGGAGGAAACATTACATTATCAAGTTCAGACTTAAGATAATTTTTTTGACCTTGAAGATCTTCGAGCTCTAATTCATAGAGCTCTTGCATCTCTTGATCAGTATTTTCAACTGATTGCGTTTTAGTGTCAGTAATCTCTTTTTCAACGACTTCAACAGCTCGATGCTTTTCTAAAAGAGAAAATAACTGTGAATGTTCTTTCTGAATTTTGGGACGCTCTTTTGAATCAACCAAACCCGAAAGTTTTTCTGCTAATTCATCAAACCGTGCCTGAATGGCATCCCACTTAACAGCCATGCAACACCCTCAACAATAATGTATTTATTTCTTTACTGATTTATCGGTTTTATAACGTTTTTCAAATTTTTCAATACGACCCGCTGTATCTACAAATTTTTGCTGTCCAGTATAAAATGGATGGCATGCAGAACACAATGTCGCACGGATTTCTTTGATTGCAGAACGGGTCTTAAACTCGTTACCACACGTACAATGAACAGTTACCTCAAATAACTCAGGATGGATACCCTTCTTCACAAGCATTCCTTTTGCTACGGACAGACTTCTAATATAACGCTATTAACCTCTCTTATTATCCTCTAAATGCGGCTTTTTGTAAAGCTCAACCACTAAGATTCTTTAATGTGTTCAATCTCGAGTCTAAGATCGTGCTTAATTTCAGCAACAAGCTCTTGTATTTTAGCTTGATCTCCCTCAAAAATAATCCCTTTCGAAGGCAATAAGAAAATAGTAATTTTATGCTCTTCAAGGTCGATAATTTGTCGACCTTCACTAATTGTCACTGTTGTATTCAATTTTTTTTCTTTTTCAAGTACCCGAGCAATGATATCAAACATACCCTCAGTACCCATAGCCTTAAATCGACCAATATTCAATTTATAATGTTTTTTCTGATCTTCTTGATCGGCATAAGCAAATCCGATAGAAAGCATAATAGGCGTAGCAATCGTAGTAAGTACAATAACCACAACACAGAGCACATAGCTTTGAGGAGTCAGCAAAGAAGCTCCTCGCAAGATTGTAGCAATCACCAGGCCAACTTCTCCACGTGCCACCATAGAAGATCCAAAAAGATAAATTTCTATAGGCTTCCAGTCATTTTCTCTTCTTCTACCAGAAAGATTACTCATTTGAGTAGCAACATAACATGCAAATAATTTAGAGATAATAGCAAGTACTAAAAGTATTCCTACCAATTTCCATTCCTGCATGCTCAATACGCTTATATCAATTTGCAACCCAATAGATCCTAAAAAGAGAGGTAATAAAATACCATTCACAAACGGTGCCGCCACGCGCTCTGCCGTATGCTCTTTATCTCCGGTCCTATGAAAAAGCCCTGCAAAATAAGCACCTGTAATACCCGCAAGTCCACCTACCAATTCTACGAATGCAAAATAGAACAACATAATTATACAAGCTGCTGGAGCCATTAAATGATTAAGTTTTCGTATCCTTATTTGATCTAATGCAAGCGGAATAAAGAAAAATCCAAATGCTAAAATAACAAGAGAACATAAAGCCATATATATCAGAGAATGCATCAAACTTGCTGAATGCATACTTTGCAATACATGATGAGATAACCCAGGAACTTTACCAAACACTCCTGTTTGCACACTCATCATAAAAACAGATACCATAACAACAGCTACAATATCATCGATAATTGCTGCACCTAATGTTGCTTGAGAACTTTTTAAATGCATTTTATTTGATGACACCAGCATGGCCACCGGAATAGAAACACTCGTTGCTGCAAAAATTAACCCAATTCCAATCGCACTCACCAAACCATAAGTATGCGGTAAGAAGTAATATAAGAACCCACCAATTAAACCAATAGGAATAAAAGCTCCTAATGTTCCTGCGGCAACTGCAGTGGCCCCTACTTTAATAAGATCTTTTAAATTTGTTTCGTATCCAGCAAGCCATAAAAGATAAGAAACAGTTAAAGCAGCAGATAACAATAATACAAAAAAGACATATAAGTCAGACGGTATTAAAGTATATAATTTTTGAGAAACAGTATCGGCTACAACAAATGGATGTGCAAAAATCGGCAATTGAGCAATATTAATAAGGGATGGTCCCAAAACAATACCACCTAAAATTTCCCCTGCAATAATAGGAATACGCAACGTATATTTAAGTAACTTACCAACAATAATAGTACCCGCAAGCAAAATTCCAATAAATAAAGCAAATTTTGCTACAAACGATGTATTGAGCCCCGCTTGCAAAAAAACGCTCTGAGGAATGCTATATGGATGCTTTTGGCCCCATAAAGTAGTTGTCCAACAACTTGCCATTAATATCGAAAAAATATATCCAATCATCGCAGTTAAGCCCTTTCCTAATAGATTTATTGCCCTCTCTATGTTCTGTTATAACGGATCAAAGCATAAAGTGCAACCGAAGCCCGTATTATTTTTTGAATAAATGGACAACTATCTAAAATAATGAGGCTTTTGACCGCTCACTTTTTCGTAAAGAAGACCAGTACAATCTCGAGTTATATTTCCGGGCAATTCAACTAAACCTACACCCATCCTCATACTGCACCATACAGCTACTGCTATTTTTTTTTTAACGACTTGCAATGTGGTTTGATTATGATAATGATAATTATAATAATAATAATTATCATCATAATGTCTTCTCAAAAACTCTGATAAGACATCTGCAGGAACAGATGCACAATCTAACACTTTAAATGTTCCATACAAGGGCCATTCTACGCTCTTTGCTGCCACTGTTTTAATACCTTGTTTAGTTTTTGATTTTGCACGAGAAAGCGTATTTGAAAGCAGTGAATAATATTTGCTAAAAAAAGAACCGCTTTTAGCAACCCACATACTATAAACAATATCTTCTGCTAGTTGCTCCATTTCTTTTAGAATAGCATTGTATTTTTTCTGATTTTTTATACCCGCACCATAAGCAAACACCTTAACTCCAGAATCTGGATTAAGCATAATATCCTTAGTTAATGGAATAACATACTCAAGTTCGCCATATCCCCCATTTTGCATTACTTTATCATCACCAGATTTTAAATGAGTTAACAGATCTGTTACTTTCGTAACTGGCTTACCGTTTTTTGTATACGATTTACCTTGATGACCAAAATAAACACACTCATCCACTTTATCTTTTGGAATAGCAACTTGAAGCAATCGACCAGCTTGAAAACAATTTTTATATTTTAAAAGTAATGTATTAAAAGAATCTACAAATAGTTCATAGTCAGTTTTTTTTACACCTAAATTTTCAAATACTTCTCGAGTAAGATCAACTTCATTTCCTGTATTAATATTAGTGTTTCTTTCAACATACTGCCATGTGCAGCTTCCTAAATTATGAGAATTTCCAAATAAAAACATATTAGTGTACAAATTGTACGTATTTGCATTATACGTCCACCCCTGTCTAAGAGTATCTAGACGTATTTTTTTTTCTTGTTCCAAAATAGTATTAGACAGTCCTCGATCAAGCGCGTCATTAAGAGTTGGAAAGTTTTGAATAAAGAAAAAATCTTTTGGTAAAGCTTTTTGTATATAGTTCTTTTCATGCAAAGCATTGATCAACATACGTGTAAATTCCTGAACAAAACCCCATTTATTAAATTGTCCATGATAAAATACTACATATCCCTCTTTAATAAGCTCTTCTTCTTTTTCATGAGCCTTTGATAGAGCACTAATAATTTTTTTAGGAATTTTATCTGGTGTTTCAGTTATAGATGCAGCCAAATGACGTAATGTATTTGTTGTAAATTGTTTTGAAGACATCTGTTCAAATATTTTTTTTGAAAAACTATGTTCAGGATTCTCATAATAATCTGCAAGAAATCTTAATGATGGATTTTTTCCATAAATAAAACTCAAAATTTCAGTAGCATAATTACTATTTTGATTCAAAGAACACCATTTTTTTTGTTTTTCATTTACAAGAAACCTAATAGCGTCAACAGATTGCTGAGCTTCTTTACAAAAATTAACATAATTTTTTCTTGCAACATCCGTAATATAATAAGCGGAATATCCTTGCTCTCGATTTTTTACAATCTGCACAATTTGATCGCGAACTTTATCGCTATACAAACATTCTGATGCAAAAATCGGCAAAACAAAGAAATGTAATAATAATATTTTATATTTTTTAAGCATAAAAACCCCATTTTAAGAACATATAACCTAAACCATCCATACTCAATATACTATCCTAAAGCCCATAGTCAAAAGCCCCCCTTAAATACTCTTTAAGCTCTCCCCTTATATTAAAGCTCGTATTTTTTATAAAAACAGGTACCATTTAAGAAGAAGTTAATTATGTATGCTGTTTAAAAAAGGAGCTAAAAATGGCAATGAAAATCAAAACTAAAAAAGAGACCATGGCTAACAAATATATTATTACACTTCTTTGTGTGCTCGCGGGGGCCGGAAGCGTTTATTTATACGGAAAGAAAGAGAATAAAATGTCAGAAGAAACAAAATCAACCAAGACTGCTACTACTACTACTAGAAAAACAACAGACTCTGGCCTTGGATATGAGATTATTACAGCACCAGCTGCTGCTGACGCTAAACAGCCAACTGCAGGGCAAACTGTACAAGTACACTACACTGGGTGGCTTAATGTTAACGGACAACCAGGTTCTAAATTCGATAGTTCTGTAGATCGTGGCACTCCATTTGAATTTCCTGTTGGCATGGGCTATGTAATTAAAGGTTGGGACGAAGCAGTTGCAGATATGAAGACTGGCGAAAAACGTCGTATCTATCTTCCATCATCTCTTGGCTACGGTTCACGTGGTGCAGGCGGAGCAATTCCACCAAATGCAGATTTAATTTTTGATGTTGAACTTTTAGCTATTAAGTAAACACAAATTATAAAGTAAATACTATTTCGAATCATCCTGAGTGATTCCGTTAGGAATTGTATCGAAGGATCGAAGTATAAAAAAAAAGACTCGGATTTAATCTGAGTCTTTTTTTTTGCTTACTTTTTATATTTAACTTAATGCTTTACGATATTGAACTATTCCCAACAAACCAAAACCATTAGGCTGAACTTCTGAACGCGTAAAGCCAATTTTTTCGTAAAGAGCAATTGCTGATTTATTATGAGAAGCAACATCGAGTTCTGCCCATGATGCATTTTCTTCTTGAGCTTTATGAATACCACTATTCATCAATAATTTACCAAAACCTTTACGTCTCTGATCTTTATCAATAGCAAGACATTCAATTTTAGAATATTCTTTGCATTCTTCTTCTGTTTCTTTAGCATCAGGAAATGCTTGTCTTAAAGTTGCGGCATCTACACGCTCATTACTAAATGCATATTTTTTTCGTATATCTTCTAAAGTAGATTCTTTATCTTTATATGTAACCACAAAACCAATAACTTTATCCTGACTATCTACAAGTATAGATTTATTTTTTGAATCATCTTGCAACATAGCTTCAACCATGCGTTCTTTTTTCTTTGAAAAATCAAAAGCACTGTCTAAACGTATTACTCCACTTACCAAAGCATAACCAGCAGCTCCAACATAGAAAGCATTACGAACTATAGAGTTTGAAAATTGACGACCAACTAAACCCGTTGCTACTCCTAAACCAGCAAATGCATAACTTACTTTTTTTTCTAAGCCAGAATCAGAAAATAATGTATCTTTATTTTGCAATGAAATTTCAATAACAGCATCTTTGTACTCAGGCTTATACTCAACAATACTTACTGTAAACAGTGAAACAGGCAATAACAACAAAGCGCATAGGTTTATTTTTTTAATATTAAACATATATATTCCTCAATAATAAATATTCTTTAAAATTACTGTATCCATACTACCACACCTACCCAAAACACCCAACTGGTAGCGCTATAAACAATTTAATCTTAAATAAGCTCGAATAAGCAAAAAAAAAGACTCGGATTTAATCTGAGTCTTTTTTTTTGCTTACTTTTTATTATTACAAAACCTGCTTGTTTCTCTTTAACTCTTGAGCTCGCATCTTAAGCTCTAGATAACGATTTTTAGCAGAAGGAGAATAGTCAATAAAGAACAATGAATCCTTAATATATTTCATACATCTTTGAATAATATCTTTATATTGCTCTCTACTGTACGTTGCTTCAAAATGCTCTGCGCCACTTGCTATTACTTGAGCATCTGTAGAAGCATAATAATCAGCATTATACTTTTGAACACGATCTAATTTAGGACTTACTAGAATACTCAATATCCCTAAACCAGATGCGGCTAAAGCACTATTCAAAGCATCTCTTTTTTGAGAATGATTATAGAGAACACGACTACATTCTCTTCCTATAATAAATTCAACGCGTTCTGGAGATAACAAAAGAATATCTTTTTCGTTGCTACTAGCACCATAACCAGCACCTAAAAACAACAATACGCCCAAAGGGGTTTCCATAATTTCTGCATCGCCACGTATAGAAAAAAATTCAGGATCATAATATATATGATCAACGATTACACCTTTTTCTAAACATTTATTTTTTAACTCATTGATAACATTATGATTCATTGAAGGATTACACTCTTGAATAGAAGCTTCTCGCATATAATATAAGTAAGGAATACCTCTGCTAATTCTATTTAAAACATAAACACCACCAAATAACGCAACAGCCCCTATAACAGTTTCGCCTACTGTATTAGATGGTCTCAACGCTCTATTATCAATATTTCTAGGCAATGAGTATCTCGGATTAAAAGCCCTATCAGCAGCTGTTATACTATTTTGAATAGATAAAACAACTAGCACAAACAAACTTATTTTCTTAAAATTCACGAAAAGAGCTCCCAAAAAGAAAAAGTTAATAGATTAATAATAAATTATTAAAATACCAGATCTGCCCAAAACACTCAATTAACGAATCTATTGATGCTTTAACATTAACTAACTTAAACAAAAAAATAGACCCAACAAAATTAATCTGCTGAGCCTAAATTTATATACTATCTATAAAAGAAAGTTATGCCGCTGGAACAGCTTGAGTTTCTTTTGTTGATTTTTGTTCAAGTTCTTTTAAACGTAGTTTTAAATAATCTAAACGTTTTGAAAAAGAAGGATGCGTTGAAAAAATTGCATGTTGAATTTTTGTATTTATACGAGTAAAAATATCTAAGTATTGTTCTTTATCTGCCAAACCTTGCCAAAGATCAATACCAGCTTGTATAACTTTAGGATCATTAGATGAAGAATAATCACACTCAAATTCTTGGTTACGAATAAATCGTGAATAACCGAACATCTTATAAAGACTAAATGCCATAGCCATCTCTTGATTATAAACTGAATTGGACATAACTATCCCTGTTGAGATAGCTGAATCAAGTAAAAATCTTTTATTTACATCATTAGTCAAAACATGATTACACTCATGCCCCATAACAAATTCAACTTGCTCTGGAGTTATTGGCAGAATATCTTTTTCATTCTTACTTGCACCATACCCAGAACCAAGAATTAACAAATTCCCGAATGGACTTTTCACAACTGCTGCACCCCCTCGAATTCCTACCGTTGGAGACTGTGGACCATAATAAACACGATCAATCTTAACGCCTTTTTTATCAAAACACATTTTCTTTAATGCTTTAATAACATCATGATTAATTGTCGGATTACTTTCTTGCAATCTTGCTTCTCGAGAAAAATACAGATATTGCGCCGTAACCGCACATTGATATCCAATATTATTAATTAAAAACACTCCCATTGCACCTGCAACAGTAGGTGAAGCATTGGGAACATCAAAAGCTGGACCTGGAAGATTAAACTTCACATTCAAAGAAGAAACTGATTGAACAGACAAAGATAACAATACAAATAAGCTTATTTTTTTAAAATTCATAGAAACAACCCCTAATAAAGAAAATAGATATACTAATATACATCTACCAGGATATCAAAATCTCTATAAACAGCAATAGGATAGTGTTTTATAAAATTTTTAAGGTTATAATCATAGGTAAATGGTCTGATGAATACTGGTCTGTTGGAAGATTCTTTTTGCTTGTATCAGCAATAATATCTTCTGCTTTAAGAACTAAATCACTTTTATACGAATGCTGTGCATCACCAATAAAACTTTGTTCTTTATCAAGACTTATACTATCAGAATACAAAAGATGGTCTGCTGATCGCCATCCCAATGATTCGCAGAACGTCCATGACTGGTGTTTAAACAAAGAAAATGCATGCGGCTTTTCTAGAATGTTTAATTGATTAACTTCGGGAACAATTTTATTAAGCATTGTTTTGTAAGCAATATTAAAGTCACCAACAAGTAACATTGGTACCGAAACAGGCTCTTTCCAGATATTTTTTAAAAGCACTATTTGCTGTATTGAGTGTTGCCAATGTAAATGCACAGAACTGACTAAAAACTGTTTTTGTGATTGTTTACATTGCAACACGGCCCATGCACAACCACCCTTCTTGGCACTCGAATTGGTTGCTAAAAGTGTATGCCCGTTCTTTAGCACATCAAGCTTTTCTGTTTTATGAAGAACCAACACGCCGCCATTTCCTTTTGATTGATACGCACTTACCGCAAAACCTTGCTCTAATAGCATGCTTTCGAGATCATTCTTCATAACCTCGTTTACTTCTTGCAAGCAAATAACATCAGGATTATGTATAAGTAGCTCTTTGCACAACAATGCACATCGACGTGGCCAATCGATTATCTGAGGATACTTTTGCACTATATGTTGATGATTAGGTAGCGTTAAATAATTGTGGCCAAGAACATTCCAACTTATTAACGTAAACTGCATCCTCTGTTCCCAATATCTCTAACAATACGAAATGTAAAAATCTTTACACTTACTTTTTTCTGATTGTAAGTATTGAGCAAACTCTGGATCAATCTCTGTTAGACGTTCTAATTGGCCATCAACTTCTACCAATGGATCAACGCCTCTAAACTTACCTTTAAAATGCAGATCATGTTTTTCCACAGTGCCTACTGTATAGGATTCTTTATGCTTATCTATCTGTGCAAACAATTGCGTGATCTCTGTATCATCAGACAATCGCAAAGTATCCCATACCTTCTTATCGGTAGAAAAATGAAAATCATCTTGTGTAATAATCTTAAGTGTAAACGCTCGTTTTAGAATCGAGGCCATAACCGTAGAAATAAAACCATTTTCTGCAGAACACCAATTTTGCACACTTAGATCGATAGTAACTTTTGCAAATTTTTGAGCAGCATCTTTACTCGTAAAAACCCATTGCCTATCTTGATGCTTAAGATGAGTGACCACATCGCGCATCTCTTGCTCAGTTAACCAACCTTCTACATAACCGCCATACAAGTTATATTCTAGGCGATCAGCACACAAATTTGGCAAATCATCTTTGAGCATTTTATACTCAACACCACTACCAAAATTGGCAACCCGTTCTAACTTATGTTTTTTAAGAATAACTAATAGACCTGTCTTATCTAAATACCATTTAAAAATTTCATCTTGATACGAATATTTAGCATGTATAGAATCATGTATAAAATCTGCAATATGAGAGAATGCTGTATGAGAAATATCGTGCAATAACCCTGCTACTTGTTCTTCTAGATCCGCACCAAACGTACGTAGTAAATAAAACACTCCTAATGAATGCTCGTGCCTAGTATATATTTGTTCAGGTTTTACAAAAGCCATTACACCATACTGATTAATATGCTTTAAACGATCCATAGCTTGGTGATTCAGTAACTCTAGAAGTACTGGCTCTGTAACTTGAACCGAACCATACATTGTTTTAACAGTTTGTGATTGCTGCTGAACTACAGCATGAGGAGTATAAAGATAGTATCCACCAGAAACAACAAGAGAACATGCTAATACTATTGAAAGAAACTTTTTATTCATGATACATCCCTAAAAAACTAAAGTAACATTACTATTAAAGCAATTCAGCTACCCCGTCGGCAACTGCAACCATACCAAGTAAACCCATTAAAATTGAAACAAAAAATCCACCACTTTTATTTACAGTCTCGTTATCGAGTCTTATAAAAGTATCGGTTTCTTTTTTATGTGCTTTTAAAGCCTCTGGTGATCCAGAAAAATTTATTGTTTCTGTGATTATGTATCCATTATAAACATATTTAACTTTTTGCATTCGTTTTATCGTAATGCCTTCCAGTTCCAATCTCTTTGCTATTTCTCTCATTTCTTCGAGATTCTTATTCATACTTTTATACGTTTTGTTAAAAATATAACACGAAACTCCCGTAGCAACGGCACCGATTACAGTTTGCTTGCCCTTAAAAAGAGCTGAGGCTGACACATTTGAAGGAGCAAAACCCATAAGAATCAACGATAAAAATAAAATATTTAATTTTTTAAAGATCACAAAAAACTCCTAAGATTGCATTGGATAATACTACCTATAGGGTACTTGGGAAGACATAAAGTGTAAAGTAGGAGGGGTTATTATTGAAATAAAAAAAATGGCGGGGCTGACGAGACTCGAACTCGCGGCCTTTCGCGTGACAGGCGAACGCTCTAACCAAACTGAGCTACAGCCCCCTTACCAATTTTTTTTGAAACATTCTTTGATATAATTCCTAACGGAATCACTCAGAATGATCGGAATGTAAGTGGCTCCCCGGGCAGGACTCGAACCTGCGACCTAACGATTAACAGTCGTGTGCTCTACCAACTGAGCTACCGAGGAACTAATTTTATTTCAATATGGTGGGCGGTACTGGGCTCGAACCAGTGACCCCCAGTTTGTAAGACTGGTGCTCTACCAACTGAGCTAACCGCCCCTTACATGAGTCAAAATTGTAAAGGAAAGAATGACGAAAGTCAAAATTAAATTAGCTTAACTTTTACCCTTTACCACAATCTATCCCCATTCTATACTAACCTCATATCCGTATAGATCGTTTTATTATAATAAAGGAGCTCAGAATGAGCCAACTCATAACCGGTATTAAGAACATATTTATAGTCTTAGTACTCCTCAATATCACCCCTAGCTTAATCGTAGGAATCAAAGACCAGTACTTTGCTTTCTTAACTCCACAAACCAAAGTTGCCACAATTACTATCGACTCCATGATCGATTCTTCTGAACCCTACATCAAACACCTACAAGATTACTTTAAGGACCATGAGGTTAAAGCATTGCTCCTTAAAATAGAAAGTCCTGGTGGCACACCCGGTAGCTGCCAAAGCATTTTTAATGAAATTCAATATTTAAAGAAAAAATATCCAAAACCCATTATAGTACTCACCGAAAACATGTGTGCCTCTGGAGCCTATTATATTGCCTGTGCAGTAGACTCTATTATTGCATCCCCTGCCTGTTTAATCGGTTCTATTGGAGCCCGGTTCACTACATTATTTGATACTAAGAAACTACTCCAACAATACAATATCGAACCGTATACTATTACCTCGGGCAAATATAAAGGCGCGATGAACCCCTTCGAAACACTTACTCCCGAACAACATGCCATGCTCCAAAACGTTTCTAATAATACGTATGAACAATTTGCACACGATGTTGCCATTGCACGTAAACTGTCTTTTGCTCAAAAAGAGATATGGGCTGATGGAAAAATATTTACCGGACAACAAGCACTTAAGTTGGGATTAATCGATCAATTAGGCTCATATTCTATAGCGCTCGAGAAACTTTATGCCGTTGCACCTATCGAAGGCGAGATTAACTGGATTAAACCACACGACGATAAATGGCTTGGCTGGGCCGATATGATTAAAAAAACTATCCAAGGTGGCATTGAAAGTTCAGTTACAAAGCTTTGCTTGTTGAGACAATAACTTTATTTTGTATATCTTCAACTAACTTCCACTTGGTCTTATTGCACTTAGTACAAACATATTCAGTGTCATTAGCCGCACGTAAAGCTAATGCATAGAGTCCATCCTCATCACGTTCTTCTAGCAGCTTTATATGCTCTTTAGCATACGGTTCTAATTCTTCAAATTTTTCTTTATTTTCTACCGACTGAATTAAAAAACCAAGCAATTCTCCCAACAAGTAACTTGCCGAAACGGTGTGTTCGCAAGAAACGCATGTTAATTCTTGAGACTTAGATTCATCGTTCTTACTATTGCCAACTTCACTTTCTTTTTCAATTTCTTGAATAAGTTTAAAAAACTGATGCATATAATTAAAAGCAGTAAGTACATTAACGGTACTAGTTAATTCTGGCTTTTCTGCTTGCAACACAGAAGTAGAAAATAACATAACAAATAAAACACCACTTATTTTTTTCATATTCTCTCCGTTTTAATTATAGAGTTGCTTCTTTTTCAATAATTACACTATTTATTTTTTGAGAATTCCAACTACCTACTTGTTTACATTGCGGACATTCAACTTGACATGCATTTACTATTCCCACTAAACCATCAACTTTTTTAAAATCAAGAAATCGTGTGGGAGTTAAATACTCTTTTAAAGCAGCCAGTAAAAGCAATGCTCCATTTTTTCCAAGAATCTTTACAAAGCAACCTCCAGCATAGCCAAACAACTCTGACACGCTCATTGTTCGATCACACTTACTGCAATATATTTTCATGCATATTCCTAGAATTAGAATATTAAATCAAAATTGGAGTATAATTATTTATTTTATAGAAATACAAGAATTAAAAAGCTTTTAATAATAAAAAGAAGTAATACTTATACTTTATCTTTTTGCACAACAAAACAATGAGTAAGTTGAGTTACATCAATAAGTGGTTTTACTTTAACATCATAGTGCACACCGGTATCTTTGAATTCTTGGATCTCTCCAATACCAAAGCCGCCAGGAAACACTAACCCTTCTCCACTAGAAATCACACGATCACCTATTTTTAGTTTTGCTAGATGATCAACATGCAACAAAGAACCAGACTGAGTATCTTTGATTCCCTGATAAATACCCACTGTTTTTGTCTTTGCACAATACGATGCAACCTGACACACAGGATCGGTAATTAATGCAACCTTGCTATAAAACGGATAGACATGGGTAACTTTACCTACCAAAAAATTCTTATATACAACGGCCATATTTTTTTGCACATTTTTTTGTTTACCCGCATCAATTAAAAAGAAATGCTGGTCACCAAACTTTTTTAATATAACTTGCGAAAGCAGCATCTCGTGCGTGTCGTACCGCTTTTGAAAATTACGTAAATCATGAGTATCTTCTAAAAAAATTTTTGAACTTTCTAACTCAATTAACTCATGATACAATATTTCGTTTTCTTTTTGTATACGTTCAAAATCATGTAATAATTTGTTTTTATCTACCCAAAAAGAACGGGTTGCTATAAATGGTCGGCTGATAGTATGAGATAGTTTAATAAATGGAGAAGAGATTACTGCAAGACATTGCTCAAAGTAGCCAGGCGTTTTTACAAAGGCACGATGTACCAAAAAAAAACATACTACTGCAATTAAAATATACTGGTATATTGCTCTTTTTTCTTTTATTTTTTGATTCACTACTCTGCTCTAAAAAATTCTCTCAATCCTTCTTTTACTCTTTCTATATCATTGCACACAACTAACTCTTTGCGCAACTTTGCAGCAGACATTTTACCCTTAAGATAAAACGGCAAATGCTTTCTAAACACATGCAAACCAAGTGGACCATAATGTTCGATCATATGATCAAGCTGCTCGATTGCACATTCTAGAATCATTTCGTCTTCAATCTTAAATGGTCGTCCCAAAGAATGTTCTTCCATTTCTTTTAACTTCCATGGCTTTGACCACATGCCACGACCAATTAAAAATCCGTCAACACCGGTTTGCTCATATGCACGTTTTGCTAACGTCCAATTAACAATACCACCAGAAAGTAATACTGGGATTTTAACTGCATCTTTTACCTGACCAGCAAGTTCGTATTTTGGAATACCATTAAAATGTTGTGTTTGTAGCCGTGGATGAATAGCAATAGCATCGGCTCCACAATCTTGAATAAGCTTTGCAACTTCGATTGCATTTTCTTCCTTAAATCCTGCACGAATTTTTACCGTAAATGGCAACGGAATACGTTCTCTAAATCTTTTAAGTAGCATTTCTAAACGAGGCAAATCAGCCATAAGTGACGATCCTGAACCAGAACGAATTACATTTTTTGCCGGACACCCAATGTTTAAATCTATGCAATCAACACCAGCTTCTAAAATTCGCTCACAGGCACGATCAATAAACTCGGGCTTATTAGCGGAAACTTGATAATTAAGGGGCCGTTCTGACTGCTCGAACTTAAGAGCCTTAGCGGCACCTTTATCATTCGCCACACAGCCAATATGACGCATTTCACCATAGAGTAGTGAATCCTTAGAAAACTTACGAACAAGCTTTCTAAAAGGAGAATCTGTTATTCCATCAAGTGGTCCACCCATAAACCGGGGGAACTCTAAATTGCCAATTTTAACCTTAGTCTGCCAATACGACATTGTGCCCTCATCTAAAAATTCATAAACAAGCTCCTAGAATAGCATATTATATAAAAATATTTAACTTAAAACCCCCACTTTCTAGCCTTGCAGCCTAAAATCGAGTCATACTGAGTGATTTTGAGTGTTAACGAAAAATTGTATCGAAGTATAGTCAAAAACGAGTTATATCCTTCGATACAACGCTCACTTTGTTCGCGCCACTCCAGACTACGCGAAGGCTTCGACGGGCATGGCAGGATGACTCGATTCTATCAATAATAATTTAAGCTCATTTTAATACTACCCACCACTTGCAATTATCTCATATTGATATATATTCAAATAGAATATTAAATTAAAAAATGGCGAAAGCTAAAAAAAACGAAGAATGGAGATTAAAATGTCTAAACTATTAAAAGTAATTCTAGGGTTAAGTTTATTGGTTATAACTCAAAACCATGCAGCTGCAGGTAAATTTATGCGATTTATCAAAGCACCATCTGTTGCCTTGGGAGTCGCTGGTTCTCTTGGAGTCTATACAAGTATAAACTATAAAAAGAAAATCTTTGTTAACGATGCTAAAGAACAATCTATAATTCAAGCACAAAATACAGAAATAGCAGACCAACTACAAAAGATTAAAGATTTCTGCAAAAAAAAAGGTGTTAACGTTAACTACCCAGTCTATAACTCAACGACAATACTTAAAGCAGTATCCGTAAACTCTTATAACAATGATATCATAGTAATACTCGATGATAATTTTAAACCAAATTCTACAAATCCTCAAGAAGAACAGGATTTTGTATTAGGTCATGAATGCAGACATGTTACCAATAATGATGAGTCTCACCGCACACAATTATCTTCAACAATTCCTCTTGGTACTTTTTTAACATGGCGATCAGTAAGATTAAGTGGTAGAGGAAAAATACTTTCTACATTAGCATCTCTTGCTACAGTTACCGTAGGAATAAAATCATACTTTAAACTTATGCGCTATCAAGAATCAAGAGCAGACAGAGAAGCATCTTTGGATCCATCTATTTTAGAAGCAGGAGCTAATTTTTTCGAAAATTCATACAAAAAAAACCAGGCTCAAAAACAAGAAATCGAACAAGAACTACCTACCGAAATAAAATATTTTTTAAAAAGTTTTAACGATTTACTTCCACAATCACATCCACATAATCTTGATCGTGCAAAAACATTACGTGCTCAAGCTGCACAAATCCGGGCAGAACAAGAAAATAAATAATATTGGTAATAAATAGAAAGAAGGAGCTCGAGTGAGCTCCTTCTTTTGTAATCAGTGACTTTGTTGCTTATTTATTTGGTAGAATTCTGAAAACAGTTGTGCCGCATTTAGCGCACTTACCCTTCATAGCACGGCGTTTTTTATCGCCTTTTGCTTTCATTTCTACTTCTTGCCCTTCAGCAATCTCACACTTAGCCTTACACTTTACGCAATATCCTTCCATATCTCTCTCCTTTTTTACGGACTGAACGCCCTATTTGGTTTTCCCCCTTCCCTTTAGAGGGACATATTTTTCAAGATACCATATCGAATCAAGCTGGGACAACAAATTAAGCCCAATAATGTCAATAAGAAAGTAGAAAGAGGTTTTATTTAAAAATCATAGGCAAATCGTACTCCCAAATTGCCACGATCATCAGTTGCAAAACCAAGGTTCATATTCTTTGGCATTGTTATATTTCTAAATGCAGCATGCGTTGCAACACCCACAATGGCACCAAGCCCCATGCCCGCAATACCCTGTGAAAGATAGTGATGATTACTCGAAACATTCATTCCTAGGGCAAATGCAGTAAACATACCGAGTGGAATACCCCAAGCTTTACCTTTTTCTAATCCCCAAAAAACTGCCATATACGTGGTAATCGTCATATGACCGGACGGATTGCCCCCATGCGAACGTTTGTGTTTATCAAAATTTTCATGCCAAGGCCTTAACCCACCTTCAACTTTAATTTGTTTTAATAAAATCTTTGTTGCAAAACACCAAAGCAACCCATTGGTAAATATTTGCCCTCTACGGCGATCATAAGGATTATGATGAATGAATCCAATCAACCCAAGGGCAACAAAAGGGAGAGAAATATACTTATCATCAAGCGCAATTTTAGATAAAGCTTTTGGTGGCTGATTTTTATTTTTATGAGTATTGATATTATAAAAATTATTATGCAATTTAGCGTCGTAATGACGACCAAAAAGATAAAATGGAAGAGTGATAGTTGTTAAACGCATAGTTTCTAGCGAAAAAATGTTTTTTCCAATCGAATAAGTGTCTTGGAATACATTTCTCATATACCCATTAACACGCTTTGGCGTTAACCTATCGAATGGATTTCCCTTTTTAAGCTTTTCTTTTAATGTAAACTTACGCGTATCTTCTGTTTTTTTCTTTTTATCGACCGCATATATTGGCAACACAATGCAGAACAATAAGAGAACGTACCCTAATTTCATTGCTATCCCCTGTAATTTTATATCTGCCTATATACTTAGCAGTATAAAAAACTACAGAGGCTCTTTTCAAGAGTTTGCTTACAGATAGAATTAAATAACAGGGTGTTTTGTATGCCAATCTGTTTTTTGTTGATACGCATGAGCAGCCTGATACAACAAACCTTCAGAAAGATGTGGACCTATTAATTGCATACCAAGAGGCATGTTATCTTTAGAGAACCCTACCGGAATAGATATTGCCGGAACGCCAGCTAAATTAACTGGTGCAGTAAAGTAATCTTGCAAATCCATTTCTAGTTTATTGTCATCAAACGCACCAAACTTAAACGCAGGAGCAGAATGAGTTGGCATAACTAGTACATCAACGTTTCTGAATGCATCTTGTAATTCTTGACGAATTGCACGACGAACACGTTGCGCATTGTCGTAATAATCACCCGCATGACCTACAGAGAGCACATAATTACCTACCATGATACGAGCCTTTACTTCGGCACCAAAACCATCGCTTCTGGTCTGTTCGTACATATTAAGTAAGTTTTTTTCTTTTACGCGCATTCCATAACGCACACCGTCAAAACGAGCAAGATTAGAAGCGGCTTCTGCACGACTAATAATAAAGTATGAAGCAGCACAATATTCTAATGTTTTAATACGCATACGTTTTACCGTTGCTCCCATATCTTCATACACTTTAATAGCGTCTTCTACGCCTTTTTTAACATCAGGATGCAAACCTTCTGCTTCAAGAGCATCTTCTATAACACCAATCGTGAATGTTTTTGGAAGAGACCCATCTAAACGTTGTGTATAATCTTTCTTTTCAACAGCTAAGCTTGAGGAATCTTTAAGATCTAAACCTGCAATAGCAGAAAGAACCAAGGCATTGTCATAAACAGTACGAGAAAAAATACCCACTGTATCAAGTGAAGATCCATATGCAATAAGTCCATAACGAGAATTTAAACCGTATGTTGGTTTAAGGCCTACAATTCCACAAAATGCTGCAGGCTGACGAACAGAGCCACCAGTATCGGACCCAAGAGCCCATGGTGCAAGACCAGCTGCAACAAGAGCAGCAGAACCACTACTAGAACCACCTGGAACGCGAGAAGTATCCCATGGATTTTTTGTTTTACCAAAAGCTGAAGTTTCACCTGAGCTTCCCATAGCAAATTCATCCATGTTAGCTCTTCCTAAAAGAAAAGCACCTTCCTGCTGTAAACGATCTACAACCGTTGCACTGTAGTTAGAAGTAAAATTTTCTAAAATCTTTGATCCACAAGAAGAAATACGATTTTTTTGGCAAATATTATCTTTGATATATCCAGGAATTGCCGAAAGTATACCCAGAGATTTAAAGTTATTAAGAATTGATTCTTTATCAAAAACCTCTAGTACTGCACCTAAATCTTTATTTTTCTCAGCGCGATCAATAAAATAATCAAGCACTTGCTCGTGCGAGACATCTCCATTTTCTAATAATTGTTTAAGCTCTTTAATTGTCTTAAATGCCAAATCTTTCATGCCGAACCTCGTGTTACTTCTTGTCTAAAATTTTTGGAACGACAAAATAATTTTCTTCTCGTTCTGGTGCCCGTTCTAAAATAGGTTCCGGATCACATTTTACTACAACGTCTTCGCGCAAAAAATTAACGTTTCTATTAGATGGCTGATCATCTAGTTCAGCCGCCACTTGCGTTACACGCTCAGCATAAGACAATACCGCTTCTAACTGCTTTATAAGCGGATCTATTTCTGAATCTTTAAGTGCAATACGCGAAATACTCGCTATTTTAATCGCTTCTTCTTTGGTAATTTTCATCCAATACCTTTTACTGCTTTTTGTTTCCAAGCTTCTTGTCTAAATCGTTTTATGTATATCAAACTCATAAATGCATTACACACATAGAGAGAGCTATATACTAGAATAAACTTAAGCACCGTATTTTGTGTATTTAAACAAGAAAATCCGTATGCCATAGGAGCAAAAATTAAACCGCAAACTATAAGTCTTGTCCACATAACTACGCGGACGTTTGCAGCTCCACGAAGTGCTCCTGCAAGGATTAATTGTAACACATCAAAGAACGCAAGTACACTTATAATAGGAAACGCTTTAGCTGCAAAGGAGGTAAATTCTCCTTTAAAATCAAATATTTGAATAATAGAGGTTGGCCATAAAGAACAACAAAACAAAATAATAAATACTCCAATAGAAGACATAAACACTATTTTCTTAATGGTACTTTTTATACTGTCCCACTCCTGCTTGCCATAATAGTTACTCACCAAGAACGTAATAACTTGGGCAAATGCAATAGCCGGTAAAAGCGCAAATCGCTCTAAATCTTTAACTACTGAAAAACTTGCCAAGGCACAAGTACCCATGGGAGCCAAGCAATATCCAAGCCAAACATATGAGCAAGAAAGTGCTGCTTTATCTATCATTACTGGCCAACTCACAGAAAAAAGCTCTTTAGCTCGATCCCATGAAGCAAAAGCACTGAATAGATTAATTTCGTATTTTTTAAGCATGTCGCTCTTAATAACATAAAAAAGCGCTGCCATAGTCATAAAAGAATATTGCGCTACAGAAGCAATTGCAGACCCCAGTAATCCCATTGCAGGAAAACCAAATGCCCCAAAAATAAGTGCATAGTCAAAGAAAAGAAAAACAATACTACCCAAAATAAATATATTCATAGGCGTTTCGGTATCTTTTATACCTCGCAAAAAACCAATAAAAGCAAAATAAACAAATGTAAAAAAGATTCCTATTGCGCGTATACGCAAAAATGGAACACCCAAAACAACCATTTCTGCCGGAACGCCATACCAAACATAAATTCTTGAAGCTCCCAAGAATAAAAGACTTGCTACACACCCACCGGTTAAAACTGTTGTCCAGAAAGAATTAATCAACGCATTGCCCGCGCGTTTAAAATGCCCTACACCATTTAATTGTCCTGTCATAATAATAGTACCTACTGAAATACCTTCTGCTATTTTTATAATTGAATGCAAAAGCGTATTTGTGATACCCAATGTGGCATATGCCGACGTAGATTGAAGATGCGCAATCCACCGGGCATCAATAAGAAGGGGCACCGAATACAAGATAACGGCAGAGATAAACTCAGGAATAAAGTAACGCGTAATATCGCCAAAACCTTGTCCATGCTCACTGTCTTTAACGCCAGCCATGTAACTACTTACAATGTTTTTCTTCATAGTTTCTTGTCTTATTTTCATCTTCTCTCCTTGTTTTGTGGTAGTAACCCTCAAAATTCCAGTTGTTACACCTTAAAAAAAATTACACCTACAAGCAACTACTCTTTTTTATTAATTTTATTTTTTTTGTATAAACAAACGGCATAGTTTTTCTAATAAGTTTATTAAAGTAATATAAAAAATGAGATTATTTTCTTATATAAAACTTTTTATTTACTTTAGATATGAGCAATTGTTAGACTACAAGGATGTAGTGGTCGTTATTTTCTAAAAAAGGGGGAGTAAATGAAAAAAATAACCAAAGTTTTATTATTCTTGTTAGTGATAGGTACAAAAAATGTTGTTGCAAAAGGATTTAGTCCGCATATGATAACGTTTTTCTTTAAGGATTATCCTACTATCGAAAAAAACAGTTTTAAAAAAGTATCGTTAAAGAAGAAAAATCCACGTTCGGGCATTGTTGTTTCGTATTTTGGATTTATGGCAACTTCTGATAAATCGGGAGAAATTATGTTTCCCCGCCGGCATCAAAAGCCAGATTTCTCATTATTAGTATGTGATAATCCAGAACCAATTTTTATGTTAGAAAACACAATTCATCATTGGCAAGTAAGAAAAAATTCAAAACATGCTTTTTATACTCTTAAACGCGAAACCGATGCACGTACAAAACTTTCTTTTTGGGATGTAAAAAAATCAACATTACCATCAGACAAACATTTACCTGTTAACACATTAGTAGTATTTGCAGAACCAGAAACAATTTATGTACCCGAAGGCATTACGCTTACCAACGATAAACCCCAGCTCTTTCTTCCACCCATCTATGCAAAACAAAACCACTTAGCTGCTAAAAATGCTCTTGCTGCATTAGAACTCCGTGCCTTCTTTGATCCACTTTCTCGTATCTACAACATCAAAAAGCATACGGATAAAGATAATACAGATAAAAAACAAACAGATACCCCAAACCCAAACCATTCTAGCTAGACTTCATTCTTATTCAAACTAAAAACGAGTCATCCTGAGTGATTTTAAGTGATAACGAAAAATTGTATCGAAGGATAAAAGAGAACGATTTTCTTTAACACCCTTCGATACAACCACCTAACGGTGCCCACTCAGGATGACTCAACTTTACTACCATCTATTTAGTTTTCTCTTAAAAAATAAAATTCATCGAAAATAAGCTCATTCTCGTTTATTTTAAAATTCATCACAATAACAATGCAATAGCTCACGTAGCTCTATGACCTTAAATCCTGTCTTTTAAGCTCATCTTTACGCACCCCCCCCTGTTTGACAAATAGAAATTAATCTCTATAATTAATTCTAAGATAAAAAATGGATAGAATGTTAAGGAGGTTCAAATGAAAAAATTATTATTAGCTTTTAGCTTATTTTCGACAATCGGTTTGCATGGTGCAGCGGCGCCAGCAGCAGATACAATGCAACCGTATAATATTGTTTCGCAGGCATCTTTAGGATTTTTGGCAGGGTCTTTTTCAGCAGCAGATATTCTTAATCATGATTCAGCCGTTAAACTTAAGTCTAAGGATGGAAAAATAGTTACTTTACCTTTTAGTACAAATAATCCTGACGATAATATGTTTGAGACCATCAATAGCCTGATTGAGGATTTAGGAATTGATGATACAAATCCAATACCAATACCTATGAAGAAAGAAAATATAGAACATGCAATTTCTTTATATACAGATCCAAACTATCAATTGCCAGTAACAGATCAAGAACAAATAGATGAAGATGTTACACCATTAAGTATTTTACAGACATTAGATTATCTTGATGCAAAAAATCTAACTAAAAAGTTTTATACTGCATGGTTAAATCATCCTCAAAATCAACAAGAAGAAGTTCACCACAATGTTCCTGCTTTTATAGGTTATAATCAAATGGGACTAGGAATTGATGCGCCAGGAGCACTTCTAAGCACTAATTTAGAGCTAAATGCAGAAGATACTAATAACATTAATAATCATGCACTTCGTCAACTTTATCATGTTTCTATTCAGAACTTGATCGATGCAAATAAAATACCTGAAATTGTAGATGGAGAACTTAATCTTAGCGATAAAAACATTGGTTCTTTAGAAGGTTTAGAAAATTTAGATCTTTCTACTTTGCAAGAATTAAATCTTAGAAACAACCAAATCACTGCTATTGATCCACAGGCCTTTAATAACTTACCTGCATTAAAAAGGCTCTACCTTGATAACAACCAAATCACTACTATTGACCCACAGACCTTTAATAACTTACCTGCACTATACGATCTCTATCTCAATAACAATCAAATCACTGCTATTAACCCACAGACCTTTAATAACTTACCTGCACTACACGATCTCCGACTCAATAACAACCAAATCACTGCTATTGACCCACAGACCTTTACTCACTTACCTGCATTAAAAACTCTCCACCTTGAGCACAACCAAATCACTACTATTGACCCACAGGTCTTTACTAACTTACCTGCATTAGAATATCTCTACCTCAATAACAACCAAATCACTACTATTGATCCACAGACCTTTAATAATTTACCTAGACTAGAAAGTCTCTATCTCAATAACAATCAAATCACTGCTATTAACCCACAGACCTTTAATAACTTACCTGCACTACACGGTCTCCGACTCAATAACAACCAAATCACTACTATTGCCGCACAGACCTTTAATAATTTACCTAGACTAGAAGAACTCACTCTTGGTAACAATCAAATCACTGCTATTGATCCACAGACCTTTAATAATTTACCTGAACTATACACTCTCCAACTCAATAACAATCAAATCACTGCTATTGATCCACAGACCTTTAATAACTTACCTGAATTAAGATTCCTCACACTCCATAACAACCAAATAACTGCTATTGATCCACAGACCTTTACTAATTTACTTACACTATACAATCTTGAACTCGATGACAACCAAATAACTGCTATTGACCCACAAACCTTTACTATTTTATCTAGACTAGAAGACCTCAATCTTGGTAACAATCAAATCACTGCTATTGACCCACAAACCTTTACTAATTTATCTAGACTAGAAGTTCTCTACCTCAATAACAATCAAATCACTACTATTGCCCCACAGACCTTTAATAATTTATCTAGACTAGAAGGTCTCGCCCTTGAGAACAATCAAATCACTGCTATTGACCCACAGACCTTTAATAACTTACCTGAACTATACACTCTCCGACTCAATAACAACCAAATTCCCCAAGAACAAAAAGTCCAAATTAAAGCTATAGTTCCCGCAGATTGCCTCGTGGAATTTTAAATAAATAAAAAATAAATAATGGAGATTCAAATGAAAAAATTATTATTAGCTTTAAGCTTATTTTCGATAATCGGTTTGCAAGGTACAGCGGCGCCAGTAGTGAATGTAATTAAAGTTGTATCAAATGATGGCAAAGAATTTAATATGCCTGCAAACATTCATAGTACAACTATTGATAATCTTATAGGTGATTTAGGAAATGATGCAAATGCTCCTGCTATTCCATTACCTAACATCGATTCAAAACATTTGAACCATATCATTCGTTTATATACAGATCCTGGTTATGTATTACCAGTAGCTTATTCCGAACAAAGAGCCACACAGGTTACTCCTGAAAGTTTACTAGTAGCACTTGATTATCTTGATGCAAAATATTTTTTGGAACCATTCTATATTGCATGGTTAAACAATCCCCTTAATAGCACTGCCGATGTGTATCATGCTGCTCCTGCTCGTACTGTTTTGCAACAAATGGATATGGATAGAGATATAAATAATCTTGCTCACGATACTGTAAATAATAATATTGTATTACAAGGTGAATTCACACAAAAAAATAACGTAAATTATAGAATTAATAACTATGCACATCGTTCACATAAACATGTTTCTATTCAGAACTTGATCGATGCAAATAAAATACCTGAAATTGAAAATGGAACTCTTAATCTTAAATATAAAAACATTGTCTCTTTAAGAGGTTTAAGAAATTTAAATCTTTCGGGAGTAAGATGTCTCTTACTCAATAACAACCAAATCACTTCTATTGACCCACAAACCTTTACTAATTTACCTGCACTAGAAACTCTCTGGCTTAGTGACAGCCAAATCACTACTATTGATCCACAGGCCTTTACTAATTTACCTGCATTAGAATCGATCTTCCTTTATAACAACCAAATCACGGCTATTGACCCACAGACCTTTAATAACTTACTTGCATTAGAACATCTCGAACTCAATAACAACCAAATCACTGCTATTGACCCACAGACCTTTAATAACTTACCTGCATTAACATATCTCAACATCGATCATAACCAAATCACTACTATTGATCCTCAAACCTTTACTCACTTACTTGCATTAACACATCTCTACCTTCATAACAATCAAATAACTGCTCTTGACCCACAAACCTTTAATAACTTACCTGCACTAGAATGGATCCAGCTCACTAATAACCAAATCACTACTATTGATCCACAGACCTTTAATAACTTACCTGCATTAAAATGGCTCAGCCTTAGTTTCAACCAAATTCCAAAAGAACAAAAAGACCAAATTAGAGCACAGGTGCCACAGGATTGCAAAGTACTATTATTAATGAATAAATAATAAATAATGGAGAAACAAATGAAGAAAAAATTATTATTAGCTTTTAGCTTATTTTCGACAATCGGTTTGCATGGTGCAGCGGTGCCAGCAGCAGATACAATGCAACCATATAATCTTGTTTCGCAGGCATCTTTAGGATTTTTGGCAGGGTCTTTTTCAGCAGCAGATATTCTTAATCATGATTCAGCCATTAAGCTTAAGTCTAAGGATGGAAAAATAGTTACTTTACCTTTTAGTACAAACAATCCTGACGATAATATCTTTGAGACCATCAATAGCCTGATTGAGGATTTAGGAATTGATGATACAAATCCAATACCAATACCTATGAAGAAAGAAAATATAGAACATGCAATTTCTTTATATACAGATCCAAACTATCAATTGC